>JBEGMB010000117.1:0-6843 GCA_041183245.1 Bacteroidota bacterium | reverse complement strand
ACTTACCTTTGACCATGCAAAACAAATTGGCCGGCATTGGTCTTCTGGTGATTCTCGGGGCCGTTTGGGGAAGTTCATTTATTTTAATGAAATTGGGTATGGAGCCCGTTCAAGGGTTTCCCACCATGAATCACTTTCAAGTTGCGGGGTTGCGAATGACCATAGCTGCTGTTGTGATGTTGCCCGTTGCGATTCGATCGTTTAAGTTACTAAAGACCAAAAGCGCTCCGTATTTATTAATTGTAGGACTTTGTGGGAACTTTATACCCTCATACCTTTTCACTTATGCAGGCACTGGGCTAAGCAGCGGATTTTGTGGCATTCTGAATAGCTTTACTCCTATTTTTACTGTTTTCATTGCTTTCATTGCATTTAAAACTAAAGTCCATTGGCTGCAAGTTGTAGGCATATTAATAGGTACCGTCGGTATTGTTTCTTTAGTGACATCAGGCGGACATTTGACCTTAATAAATAGTCCGTCCCACATTGGCGCTGTTTTGATTGCCACCTTACTATACGGAATCAGCGTGAATACAATACGACATAAACTAAGCCACATCAGTCCACTTGAAGTAACATCGTTGGGTCTTTTCAGCATACTACCCTTCGCCTTATCTAGTTTTCTATACGAAGGAACACATCAAGACATCCTAAACAAACCGTTTGGATGGTCCGCCCTGGGTTATGTAGTTCTTTTAGGCGTAATCGGCACAGCCATATCTAACATTTATTTCAACCGGCTTATTAAATTAACCTCTGCCATATTTGCGAGCTCGGTTACCTATTTAATCCCCATATTCGCCGTGCTTTTTGGCTTTATCCTAAAGGAATCGATTACCTATATGCAATTCATTTCTATGCTCGTTCTGCTTTCAGGAGTCTTTTTAGTCAACTTCCACGAACTACTTTTGCGCGGAATACGAAAGAAAAAGCGTTAGTTGTTTTGAAATTGAATATGATTTATTATCTTTGCACTCCTAATTTAATTCGAGTCAAACATGTACGCAATTGTAGAGATAGCAGGGCAGCAGTTTAAAGTGCAAAAAGACCAAAAGGTATTCGTTCATCGATTAGATGCTGAAACCGGATCAAAACTGAAGTTTGATCACGTGTTATTGGTAGATAACGATGGGTCAATAACTCTTGGCGCCCCAGTTATAGCCGGTGCAACAGTCACCGCAGAAGTCCTTGACCATGTCAAAGGAGATAAAGTAATCGTTTTCAAGAAAAAACGAAGAAAAGGTTACACAGTAAAAAATGGTCACCGTCAGCAATTTACGGCGTTGAAAATTACAGGTATTAAAGCTTAATTAACGAGATTAATAGTTTAAATCATGGCACATAAGAAAGGAGTCGGTAGTTCCAAGAACGGTAGAGAATCACACAGCAAGCGTTTAGGCGTTAAAATCTTTGGTGGTCAAGCCGCTATTTCCGGAAACATCATCGTACGTCAACGTGGGACGCAACATCACCCAGGAGACAACGTTGGGATTGGTAAAGACCATACATTGTTTGCATTAACAGATGGATTAGTTGAATTTCGTAAAAAGAAAGATAACCGTTCATTTGTTTCAATTGTTCCCTTCGAACAAGCGTAAGCAATATATTTCACACAAGATATTTAGCCCTTTCTTCGGAAGGGCTTTTTTATTTTAGTTATTTTGTACTTGAAATGCTAAAAATCCTACAACACAACCTAGCGCTTAGCTTGTTTTCTGGCGCCTTGCTCATTGTTTCCTACCCATTTTCCGGAAGCATAACTCCACTTATATTTGTTGCCTGGATTCCTTTATTTGTTGTCGCCCTAAGATTAAAACAGCAAGGTCGAGGGTTGCTTAATTTTTTAGCATACGCGTATTTTACCACATTTATTTTTAATGTTGGATCTACATGGTGGATTTGGAATTCCACCGCCGGAGGTGCATTAATGGCATTCATTTGTAATAGTTTACTAATGGCAGGTGCCTTGACTATTGGATTCGGAATGTTTAAGCGCCTTAATACTGGGCTGTTTCTTATCGGACTTGGGTGTACATGGATCACCTTTGAATTCGTTCATTTAAATTGGGAATTATCCTGGCCTTGGCTCACCATGGGTAATTACTTTTCAATTCATCCGTCATGGGTCCAATGGTATGAATACACCGGTTCCTTAGGTGGGAGTTTTTGGGTAATCGCCGCAAACATTCTTGGTGTCTTACTTCTTTTAAACCTAAAATCTAAGCAATACGCCATAGCATTCATTTCTATACTTAGCATTCCACTTTTTATTTCTTTCATGGTAAGTAAGAAGGCAGACATTACTAAATATCCTACTCAATCTGTTGTTATACTTCAACCCAACATTGATCCATACACTGAAAAATTCAACATTGACCCTGCCCAACAAGTAGAATCCATGCTTGGCTTGGTAAGTCCGTATCTACACAATAGCTTAGCGATTGGCCCCGAAACTGCGCTTCAGGAAGCATTCATAGAAAAGGATTTTAACAGAACTAGGAGTTTTAACCTTTTAAACGCCGCATTAACATCCACAAACAGTTCCTTATTAATCGGCGCATCTACCTTTCAATTATTTAATAAAAAGCATTCTGCCGCATGTAAAGCATTGCCCAATGGCTCATTCTATGAATCCTATAATACCGCATTGTATATGGGAAATCAGCAACAACAATTCATACATAAATCAAAATTGGTGCTAGGGGTTGAAAAAATTCCTTTTTCCCGCTGGCTTCCGTTCTTAGAACAACTATCTATCGACAATGGGGGTACATCCGGGTCATTGGGTGTAGAATCTGAACCCAAGGTGTTTAGGAATGAAGACCAAGCGTATGCTCCGATTATTTGCTACGAATCGATTTATGGCGCATTTGTAGCCGAACAATGCAACAAAGGAGCAACGCTTTTATGCATCATAACCAACGATGGTTGGTGGGGTAATACGCCCGGGCATCGGCAGCATAATCAATTTGCCTCATTACGCGCTATTGAAACCAGAAAATACGTGGTTCGGTCCGGGAACACAGGAATAAGTTCCGTGTGGAATTCGAGCGGTGAATGCATTAAGCAACTTGGATATGATACAAAAGGTGTACTCACCGCGAAGGTCCCGTTAATCAAAGGAAAGACGTTTTACGTTCGGTTTGGCGATTATTTAGGTTGGATTGCTGTATTTTCTTGGTGTTCACTTTTACTAAATAGCTTTTTCAATTCACGAAAAAGGATTAAATAAATATTACCTTTACGTGGTGGGTATATTAACACGTTGTATATTAATTCTTTTCACTGGTTTACCACTAATCATTTTTACACAGGTAGACCATTGGGAAATGATGGTGTCTGACAATAGCACCTGGAGTTACCACATTCCCACGGCAAATACAGTAACAACTTGGTATTCCCCTTCATTCGATGCTTCTAATTGGGCTGTAGGACCTGGAGGATTTGGCTATGGGGACAATGATGACAACACTACCGTTCCGGTCAATTCAACCAGCGTTTATTTCAGGAAATCCTTTACCGTAATCGACACACAACACATCAATAAACTCTTATTTGCAATTGATTACGATGACGGATTCATTGCGTATCTCAATGGAATCCCCTTAGTTAGTCGAAATGTGATTACCAATCCAGCACCTTCTTGGAATTCCTTGGCGACTAGTTCTCACGAGGCGGCGATGTATAGTGGTGGACAACCGGATAAATTCTACTTCTCCAAAGCAGAAATTTCTAATCTCTTGTATCAAGGAACAAATACACTATGCGTTGCTATATTTAACAACACTGCAAATTCAAACGATCTTACTGGCCGTTGCTTTTTAATTGCCGGAATGGCAGACACAACCCAACACTATACAACAACACCCGCTTGGTTTACACCTCCAGTAGACCTTTTTGCATCCAACCTACCTATTGTAGTAGTCAATACGAACTTCGTTAACATTCCTGATGAACCGAAAATTGACGGAACCATGGGGATCATATATCAACATAATGGTGACACGAACCACATCAATGACCCATTCAATGAATTCTATGGGCAAATTAGCATCGAACGACGAGGCTCTTCTTCCAATACGTTTCCAGCAAAATCCTATGGTTTAGAAACAAATGGACCCAATTTAGTTAATTACAATGCATCCATTTTCGATTGGCCCGAGGACAATGATTGGATATTATATGCGCCATACACAGACAAGGCCATGATAAGAAATGTGTTAACCTATCAGTGGGGAAGAGATATGGGTAATTATGCCCCGCGAACGAAACTCTGCGAACTTATTCTAAATAATGAGTACATGGGGGTGTATGTATTTATGGAACGGATTAAAGCTAATCCAGGCCGAGTTCCTGTGGATCAATTAGCCTATGAAGACACGGTTGACAACCAGTTAACTGGCGGATATATTTTAAAAGTTGATAAAACAACCGCTGGGGGGATTATTGCATGGCCCTCACCTTACCCTCCTGCCGCACCGGGATCTGGAACCATAGGAATTCAATTACATGACCCAGAAATTGATACCATTCATCCACTTCAACTAACCTATATTCAATCTTATTTTACTGCATTTGAAGATGCTTTGGCTGGTGTAAATTATACGGATCCGTTAGTTGGCTATGCACCGTTTATCAATGTCAACTCATTTATCGACTTTTTTCTAGCCAATGAACTCACTAAAAACGTTGATGGATATCGCATATCCAGCTTCTTGTACAAGGAACGCTTTAGTGAAGGGGGTAAATTAGTTGCCGGTCCATTGTGGGATTTTAACATCGCATTAGGCAATGCGAATTATTGTCAAGGAAATACCACATCAGGGTGGGCAAAGAATTTTAATTCTATTTGCGGTGGGGGTCAATTAATTCCATTTTGGTGGGACCGATTACTAAGCGACAGTACATTCGCCAACCTGACGCATTGCCGCTGGTTAACATTAAGGCAAGGTCCGCTGAGTGATACAGTGATCATGTCTATGATTGACAGTTTTGCTTTGGTACTGGATGAACCATCCCTCCGCCATTATATCAAATGGCCTATATTAGGTACCTATGTTTGGCCAAATAATTTTATTGGTCAAAGCTTTGCCGAAGAAGTCAACTACCTTAAAACATGGATTACTAATCGGTTGACTTGGATGGACGCCAACATGGTTGGATCCTGTGATAATTTAGCCATAATTCAGAAAGAAACACCTACGATTAAGGTATTTCCTAATCCGAGTAGTCAACTGTTTTATATTGAAGGAATTGAACGTCCTACCCATGCTCAACTACGCGCTCAAACTGGTCAATTGATTAAGACAATTTCACTCGATTCATTCACCACAACAATTTCCGCAGAAGAGTTAGAAAATGGCTTATACCTTATCCAAATCGACGGCGCACCTCATATTTATAAATTATTGATTGTACATTCATGAAAAAGCTAGTTTTATTGACATTCCTTAGCCTAAGTATTTTTTCTTGCAAAAAGATAGCAGGACCAGGAGGCACGTCAGCCATTCGCGGAGAAGTAAAAGGGAGCAGTTTTGACGCCGGTCAGCACGAAATCCTACAAATTATATGCACTGCGGGTAGCGAAATCGAACACGGTGATTATTGGCTTTTAAATACAGGAGACGCATCGAAGCAATATTATATTTATTATGCTAACCCTACATGGATTAGCAATGCGGACCCCCAACTTCAAGGAAGAATTGGAATCATGGTCTCCTTTAATTATTCTGATTCGAATACGGACATTGCAAATAATACGCTTACTGCTATCACCGGGACCGCCGGAATACCTTTTACCGCTAGCATTACAAACGATCTAATTACGATAACCGATCAGAGTTTAATGGATGTTCCGGACCCTGACAATGGAACCACTTCGTTTGCTATTGATGTTGCCATACAAGGAGATGTGGAAGAAAGCACAAATAATATCCCCATGGCAAATGAACGGGTCTATATCATCTATGGGAACAATGCGTATGCGGCAACAGATGTACGCACCGACGAGCAAGGTAAATTCTCATTTGAAGGATTACAAAAAGGAACTTATAAAATTTACGTATTATCGAAGGACCCTTTGAACGAAGATATTTATAATCGCGTGCAGCAAGAAGTGACGATTAATGCAGCGGAAGAAATCGTTAATACTGAACCCTTCCTTATCTCTTATTAATGCGGTATTTACTCGTTGGAATCACCTTATTAAGTCAAAGCATTGGCTATAGCCAATACCAATCCTGGGTTGGCGCTGACCTTAGTTTCAAACCGATTAAAAAAACAAAAGTTGAACTTGGGGTCCAGCAGCGAATGAATGGGATTAACGCTTGGAATCGTACATTTTTAAGTGGGAAATTAAATTATAAAGTATTCCCTGGAGTTTCGTTTTTTGGAGGATATCGCTTCGGAATATCTCCAAATCCACAGAGTGCCATCGATTTAAAAACCATAACATATCGTCACCGAACGGCTTTAGGCATAGAAATAAATCCAATTGATTGGATTAATGACAAATCAAGGTTGTCTTTTGGAATTAATGGACAATGGCAGTGGTCTCAGAGCAAATTCAACAGAGACCGACAGGTGATTCGTACAAAGATTAGTGTAAAATATGATATAAATGATTTCCCTCTTAGCCCATTTGTCAATTGGGAGTATTTTTATGACAAAACGAGAGACATAACGTACATGGAAAATGAAATCCTTATTACTGGAGGGACTTCTGCCTTTCGGTCATTTGGTGGATTTGCAGTTGAATTGCCAAAATCTCAAACCATGGAATTGGCTATTGGCAGAAGAAAAAACTACCTTTCGAATCAAGTGAATTGGATCATTGATCTAAAT
>JBEGMB010000116.1:0-4774 GCA_041183245.1 Bacteroidota bacterium | reverse complement strand
GTATTATTTAATAAGTAAAAGGCCCAATAAAATTGGGCCTTAGTAAATTGATTATTTTAGTGTAGACTATTTGAAAACAGTCCAGCCTTTCCACCAAGTAGAAAGGGCACCCGCTGGTGCTACACCACCTCTGAAAGTAATTGACTTATCAAAGAAAGTATCGTTTGTGAATTTGGCATCATTAAATCCACCTCCAGTCAATATTCGCTGATTTCCATTTGAACCAGCAAAAGGAGTAGGATCAAAAGCATTATAATTGAAAGGTTGAATCAATCGCGCATCTGAAGTATTTACAAGAATATCATTACTATAAAATGCTTGTGAAAACCAAGAGGCAAATAATGCAGGAGTAGTGATAGTATTACCTGCAACCCCAGGAAAAGCAGTTGCATTTGTATTACCTGCTAACGTGATATTGCGCAAACGGATAGTACTGTCTTCAACATTCAACATGGTAGAGCGACCCACAGTGGCATCTACTTCTATACCAACGGGCCATCCCATGATAATTGAGTTAAAAATTGAAATACCAGTATTACGACGGATATGTGCAGCGCCTCGATATAATGGATTTCCAACATTGGTTAGTGTTGCACGAGGCCCTATTGCTGTGATATTACTAAAAATGGCTGAAGTTTGGGGAGTTACCGTAGTTCCTGTTGCGTTATTGTCGCTTTCAAATGCTTCAGACCTAGAAATATCTGCAATCAAAGAATCCCTGAATACAATACCAAATTGCACTTTACCACTATAGCCATTGTCCGTGTCAAAATCATCATCCTGCGTCTTGTATGCAATCAAATATTTACAATTTACCGTTCCGCCAAACCACTCGAATGCATCATCCTTAGCATAAGTAACTTGCACATTCTCAATGGTGGTTCCACTACCAACAGCAGCCATCGTTAAACTATTAATTTCTTTATCAGGCTGGAAAGCATAACCTGCATACTCAATTCGTACAAATTTCAAGGATCCTGAATTATCAGTTGGAATTGGAGTCGGTGCTACAGCATCGCCAGAACCCGCTAAGCCATCCCCATTTGCATTGTCAATACCGCCTTCTACTTGGAATAACCCCGCAGTGCCATTAAAGCTGGTATTAACTGGAGCTTTCCCACAAATCACAATTCCACCCCAGTCCCCTGATTGAGGATTTGGCGAAGCAGATGTAAACACAATTGGCTCGGTAGCAGTTCCTTCAGCAATCAGCTTTGAGCCACGTGATATAATTAGGGCAGCCACATCAGAGCCACTGAATGAACCTTTAATTACAGTGCCTGGCTCGATGGTCATGGTCTTATTATTCACCATGTACACTAAACCTTTCAGGATGTAGGTGTTTTGCTTACGCAAAATTGTATCAGCAGAGATACGACCTTGCAAGGTAATGGTCTGACCAGTAGTTGATCCACCACCGTTCACAATAACAACTTGGATTTCTCCATCCTTTTCGATTTTTCTGCAGCTAGTGATACTAAGTGCTAACAAACCAGCTAGAAAAAGAATTGAGTTCTTCATGATATTTGCTTTAGTTGATTTTATAAGTTGATTTGAAATGAAAGACTAAATGTGGTTCCCTGGCGACGGGTAAATCGGTAAGCATCCAAATCCTTTTGGAAAGAACTTTTAGTATCTGCATTTTGATAGAAATATTGAGTAGCATTCAAAATGTCAGAAATGTTTAATCGCAGCTCTGCCTTATTCTTCATTAATTTTTTTGCAATTTGATAATCTAATAAAGGACGAGGGGCCTCCCAAATATTTGGAGATCCCGCACCTGCTGTGAGGTCACCTACTAAATAGATACGCTCGCCAATTTGATTGAAAAGGAGTGTGCTGCTGATTCCTGCCTTTTCGTGGTCATAAAGAAGACCAACATTCAACAAATAAGGGGATTGGCCTTGCAAGGGTCTGTCGATCTGAAACCCCTGGTCTTTCACATTACTCTTAATGTATGAAGCGTTGAATTGAAATGTAAAATTCTTTAGCACATTGCTGAAATCCAGCTTCTTTCTCAACTCCAGCTCCAATCCATAAGCGGTTGCTTTATCTGGATTCTGATAACTAAAGGTACTAGCACCTCCAGCTCCTTCATTAAAAAGTTGCTCGATGGGATTGTCAAAGAATTTATAAAACACTCCCGCAGTAAATACCTCCCCCGGCTTAGGGTAAATTTCATAGCGCAAATCAAGGTTGGTGATTTTAGTACGCTTCAAAAACGGATTTCCTTGTACAGAGGCGTTCAATTCAAAGTCGTAAATATTAAGGAAGGATAACTCACGCAACTCGGGTCTTATTACAGTCTGAGAGCCTGATAAACGGACATTTGTTTTTGTATTTAATTTCAAGGTCGCGTTTACTCCAGGTAAGAAATCGAGCACCTTTGAATAAGAGTGACGAGGGTCCCACACTTTCACACTACCAACTAATTGGTCAAAATGCTCAGCACGAACACCCCATACAACTCTGAAATTATTATTAAACTGATTATCAAATTGAATAAACCCGGCATTCAAAATTGTATTAGCCATGTAACGGAAGTTTCTTCCTTTAATAGCATCAAAACCAAACTTTGTATCCGTACCATTACCAAAATTATTAGGCTCAAAAACAATGGAAGGTGGCAATAAACGAAGAACAGGGTTATCTCTTGGGAGATAATTTGCAAAAAGTTGCGCATCATACAAACGGTCCTTGACCTGAAACATGTATCCAACCTTTAGGGATTGTTTCTGACTAAATGCATTGAAGCTATAATTTAAGTCACCACCTGCCGTATAGATGTAATCGCTGAGTGTTTGGTAAATACGGCTCCCACTCTGTTGTGATAACGTGTTAGAGATTAACAACCGATAAGGATCCTGTGTGCCCTTTATGCGGGTGTAAGCAATTCGACGTTGATCAGGAATATACCCGTCCAAAATATTAAATGAACCATACCACTTCAACTTCAACGAAGAATGCAAAGAATGATCTCCATTTATTTGTGAGGTGAAGAACGTATTTTGCTTAAACTGCAACTCGCTAGCAGTAAGATCCTCATCTCTGTTATAGTCTAGCCCAACACGCTTTGTAACAAAAGAAGGGGCGCTAACACTTAGAATTGACTTGATTGAAATCCGGTTCAAAGAATTTAACTGGATAGAGAAGCTTCCAATAGCACCCGCATTCACATCTTGTACATACCGGGTATCATTAAAGTTGTAATTAACACTAAAAAGATCACCTGAGAGCGAGTTAGAACGGTTGATCAATTCTAACACACGATAGTTTCTGTTATAGGTCACTCCAAGTGTAGCTCCAACAGTTTTTCCAAGAAATTTACCACTGAAACCTCCATTAAGTTGAAACGAATGATTAGGTAGGACTTGAGAGAGAATAGGATCCCATGCATTTCTGAGCTGTTTTCCAATTGCAGTTTTAGCAGCAGGAGAAAGTGTGTCAAAAGCGTATTTCCGTGTATAAGAAGATGGCATAGCACGAGTACCATTATCAAAACCTAACCAATCTGTCGGGCTACTGTAATCTTTAAAAAAGTCCCTTCCTAATACTTGTGAGTTGACCCCCGTTCCCACCTGTATCTGTATAAAATCTTTGGTCGGTATATCCTTTGTATTCACTTGGATTAGACCTCCAGCCCACTCACCGGGATATTCCGGCACAAAGGCTTTATTGATTACAAGATTGTCAATTACATTGGAAGGAATCAAATCAAATGAAAATGTTTTACGATCAGGCTCAGTGCTGGTTAGCAAAATACCATTGATCATGGCTTGATTATATCGATCGGCCAACCCCCTAATTACAATAAACTTTCCTTCTTGTAAACTGGCTCCAGGTGTTCTTTTAAGCACCTCACCCGTGTTACGATCTGGAGAGCGACGAATCGCTTCAGCAGCAACCACTGAAGCGACTGTGTTTGTATTACGTTGAAAAGACAACATGGAATTCACGGTCTCTCGTCTAGCTGTAGAAGTACGTGAAGTAATAGTAACATTTTCCTGTGTCTTCGACTTGATCTCCAAAGTGATATTCAATTCATTTATCTGTCCTTCTTTAACTTCAACTTCTGTAACTGTTTTTTGCTCATATCCGATTGCAGAAAAATCAATTGCATATTTTTTTCCAGGTGCTAAAGCAAGAGTAAAACGACCCTCCACATCAGACATGGCCCCCGCATTGGTGCCCTGTATTTTTACGGTAACGCCAGATAGCGCTTCGTTCTTATTATTTGTAATTTTTCCCGTTATCTTGATTAGCTGAGCGCTGACGGAGAAACTACCAACTAGTAAGAGAAAATTAAGGAATAGAACTATCCGTAAAAACATGCTATTATATTTCGTGCAAAGCTGCGATGCGCATGTTATCCAAACCTTACGGCATTGTTAACAGATGGTTAACCCCATGTTAACAGAATATTACCAAGCCTTTTGCTGCCAAGTTCTAAAAAGGTAAGCGATTGGGTTGAACAATAGATTGCAAACGATTATAATACACTGATATTGAATTATTTAATTTTGATTTATTAACTAATCATTAATTCTTAATGAGAGGTATTTCAAGAGAAAATACAAAGGTATTTTCGCCTGTGTACTAAATATATGTCTTGTTAAAAAATTATATATGTCCGGATTAAACACTTTTCTAAAAATTTTTATTCCAAAAAACGCAGTGTTTTTTGAATTATTTGAAACTGTTGCGGATAACCTTACCAAAATGGGTACCCAGCTAAAAGCAGTAGTAGCGGAGACGGATATCGATAAAAGAGCTA
>JBEGMB010000115.1:0-10542 GCA_041183245.1 Bacteroidota bacterium | reverse complement strand
ACATGCTTACGATTTAGAATATGGTTCCGCGGTAATTGAAATGCATTCTGATGCCCTTAGCCCAGGGGACCGAATCTTAATCCATGATGACCTTTTAGCCACAGGAGGTTCAGCAGCAGCAGCAGCCGAACTAATTCAAAAATGCCAAGGTGTCGTTGCGGGATTCAATTTTATGGTTGAATTGCAATTTTTAGAAGGGCGCGAAAAACTAAAAACCTACTCTGAGAACATATCAAATCTCGTCCAGTATTAACATCAACGAATCAATCAACATGAACTTCGAGAAAAATGAAAACCAGCAAATGATTGCACAAATGGTGCGCGATTTTGCAGAAAAAGAAATCAGACCCCATATGATGAATTGGGATCGCGACGAGTATTTTCCCGTGGAAACCATGAAACGAATGGGAGAATTAGGTTTACTCGGCATATTCGTTCCTGAAACGTACGGTGGATCAGGCTTTACTTATTTTGAATACGCTACGGCACTTATGGAGCTTGGAAGAGTTTGTGGGGGAATTGGCCTTAGTGTAGCAGCTCATAATTCGTTGTGTACCGGACATATTTATTATCACGGAAATGAAGAACAAAAAAGACGTTTTCTACCCAAGTTGGCCAGTGGAGAATTCATTGGCGCATGGGGCTTAACCGAACCTAATACTGGGTCTGATGCCATGCGCATGAAAACAACGGCCGTAAAAGACGGGAATGATTGGATCATAAACGGGGCAAAGAATTGGATTACACATGGTCTTTCCGGAGATGTAGCCGTAGTATTAGTTAGAACTGGTGAACTACTCGATAGCAATGGGATTACAGCCTTTATTATCGAAAAAGGCATGCCGGGATTTTCAGCCGTAAAAATCAAAGATAAATTTGGTGTACGCGCAAGTGAAACCGCTGAATTAATTTTCGATAATGTCCGTGTACCTCAAGAAAACGTACTGGGTGAAGTTGGTCAAGGATTTAAACAAGCCATGCAAGTATTAGATGGTGGTAGAATCTCCATCGCTGCGCTCGGATGTGGAATTGCTAGAGGAGCGTTCGAGGCTTCGGTTAAGTATGCAAAAGAACGGGAACAGTTTGGACAACCCATTGCAGGATTCCAAGCCATTGCATTTAAACTCGCTGATATGGCCACAGAAATTGAAGCTTCCGAACTATTAACCTTTCAAGCGGCATACAGAAAAAACAATAAGTTAAGCGTCACAAAAGAAGGTGCCTTTGCTAAATACTTCTCATCTGAAGTAGCAGTAAAATGTGGCAACGAAGCCGTTCAAATCATGGGAGGCTATGGCTATACCAGAGAGTATCCAGCAGAGAAATTCTTAAGAGATTCCAAACTTCTTACCATTGGTGAGGGAACTTCAGAAATTCAAAAATTAGTTATCTCAAGAGATTTAATAAAATAAATTTGGATTATTAGCGGTTTACCGTATCTTTGCAATCCTAAAAGTTAGAACATATGCTTATTATTCCGATTAAAGAAGGTGAAAACATCGAACGTGCACTTAAGAAGTACAAGAAAAAGTTTGAAAAAACAAACGTAATGAAACAACTTCGAGCGCGTAAAGAATTCGAAAAACCATCTATTTCTCGACGTCAAGAAGTAATTCGTGCCGCTTATAAGCAACGTATGCAATCACAACAATTGTAACATTACAACTCATATTTCGTTAAGGGGCTTAGGCCCCTTTTTTATGCTCCAAAAATTCTACGAATACTTGCGCTTTGAAAAGCGTTTTTCTGAACATACCCTCGTCGCGTATACGACGGACTTAGAGCAATTCATCGTATTTTCCGAGGTAACTACCCTGCAAGACATCACTCAATTGAAATCAGTATTCATACGCGGTTGGATTGTTCAACTCATGGAAGAAGGCTACTCTAATAAAAGTGTAAATCGCAAATTGGCGTCACTGCGAACCTTGTTCAAATGGCTAAGGAAAGAAGGTATAAGTGTTGAAAATCCGATGTCGAGAATTCGAGGACCAAAAGTTGAAAAACGACTCCCCTCCTTTGCCAGAGAACAAGAACTGGGATCAGACCGAACGAAGCACCTATTTCATAACGACTTTAATGGCTTACGCGATGAATTAATGCTGGAATTATTTTACCAAACAGGCATTCGTTTAAGCGAACTTATTGGGTTAACCCTACAAGATATTCAATCCAATAGCATCAAGGTATTGGGAAAACGAAATAAAGAGCGGATCATTCCAATTAGTTCCTCCTTACACCATATACTTAACCGCTATATCGCAGCACGAACAGCATATGCCAAATGTAATCGCTTATTGATTCTAGAAAACGGTAAGCCACTTTATCCAGCGTTCGTATATCGAAAAATTCATCAAATGCTTGGCACGCTTACTACCTTAGATAAACGAAGTCCGCATGTATTAAGACACACCTTTGCTACACACATGCTAAATAACGGCGCTGGGCTTGAAACCCTAAAGGCCTTACTTGGACATGCTTCGCTCGCTGCAACGCAAGTATACACGCACAACTCCTTTGCGCAATTGAATCAAATCTATCGGCATGCGCATCCTCGGATGAATAAACACTAGGGGTTTAATTTAGGATTCTTCAAATGCCGCTCTGCATCGCGTTGCGTTTTCTTATCGAGATTTTTTATCATGGCATGCGTAAGATCAATTCCTGTTTGATTTGCAATGCAAATTAAAACAAACATTACATCCGCTAATTCATCTCCTAACTCCTTGTTTTTGTCGGATTCTTTTTCACTTTGCTCACCATATCTTCGAGCCATAATTCGCGCAACCTCACCTACTTCTTCTGTAAGCATTGCCATGTTCGTTAAGGGATCAAAATAGCGAACACCGTTCTCTTGTATCCATTGATCAACTAAGGCTTGTGCTTCATCTATTCTCATATGCTTTCATGTATTGTTTCACATATTTTCCAATAATATCAAATTCTAAATTAACGCGGTCACCTATAGCAATTTGATGAAAGGTTGTATGCTCATACGTATATGGAATAATGCAAACACTGAATTGATTCGGCCGGGCATCGACTACCGTTAGGCTAACGCCATTCACCGTAATGGAACCTTTTTCTACAGTCAATTGATCCCCTTCATAAGTAAAGGTAAATTTCCAACTCCCCTCTTGGTCTTCAATGGCACTGCAAATCCCAACCGTATCAACATGGCCTTGAACAATATGTCCATCAAGCCTGCCGTTGTGCTGCATACTTCGCTCCAAATTGACTAAATCTCCAAGTTTCCAGTCGGCCAGATTTGTCTTCAAAATCGTCTCATGAATAGCAGTAACCTGATATTTAGCAGCAGATGGATTGACATGCACCACGGTCAAACAACAGCCATTATGAGAAACACTTTGATCCACATTAAACGAAGGCGCTAAGGCTGTGCTTAAGGTAAGTGTTATGTTGTTTTGGTGCTTTTCAATCTGAACCACACATCCCATTTCCTCAACAATCCCTGTAAACATGATTTAATTGCTTTGATTAATAAATTTATAGCCAACCCCGCGAATCGAATGGAAATATTTTGGGTGTTTTTGATCTCCTTCAAACATCTTACGAAAAGCCAATACAAAGTTATCAATTGTTCGGGTTGTAGGGTATACATCCTCTCCCCAAACTTTATCTAATATCTCATCTCGAGATAATACCCGGTTTTCATTTTCTACAAAAAGCTTAAGTAGGGTCATTTCTTTTTTAGACAAGGTGTGGATTTCTTGAGTAGTTGTATTCGATACCTCCATGGACTCAAAATCGAGTTCAAATAATCCAAGTTTATAGGAAAGTGTTTGTCTTGGAATTAATACTTGAATTCTAAGCATTAATTCTTCTAAGTTAAATGGCTTGGCCAGATAATCATTAGCTCCGGCTTTCAAACCCTCAATGCGGTCAGAGGTGTTTCCTTTTGCGGATAAAAATAAGATTGGGACGTTGCTAAGGGACCGAATTGCTTTACATAATTCTATTCCGGAATGCCCTGGGAGCATATTGTCAAGCATAACTAAATCGCAAGAAATCACGTGCTGTAAGTTTGCCATTACATGGTCGCCGTGTATGTATTTTAGGGTGCTATATCCTTCTTTAACTAGGTTAAATAAAATAAACTCCATCAAGATTGGGTCGTCCTCAACGACGCAAATTCTCACCATTTTTTGAACATTAAAAATTGTATATTTGTGAGTGAAATTAAACAAAATCCTTTCTCTATGAAAAAACTTTTACTCGGATTCATAAGCGCATTTGCACTAACCATCTCAATTCAAGCACAGGTTCATGTGTTTTCAAAACAAGTGTTTGGTAAGGAAGTGCCAACAGCACAAGTTGCTGCGCCTAATTTAGTGCAATTACAACAAGAAGATTTTTTACGTGATAAACAAGGACTTCTTTATCGAATTGGTGTGGCTCGAATAGTTAATCTTTCTCCACAAAATGCTGGTATCTGGACTACTCTGGGAAATGGAGACCGTCAATGGAAATTGCGTGTTAGCTCGGAAGGTGCTGAAGCATTAAGCTTCTTATTTCAAACCTTTAAACTATTCGGTAATTCTACCTTAGAAATTAAAAATAATCAAGGGGCTTTACTACACCAAGTTTTAACGGCTAAGGATGTTGAGGAACACTTTATGTTCAATGCTGCATTATGTGCTGGAGATGAAATGGTACTTATTTTGACCGAACCAGCGCATGTGACTCCATCCGAATTGTTCATTGACCGAATCATGTACAACTATCGCTCTACAGGAACCGGTACTGAAGAAAAAATCAATGAATCTGAGGCGTGCGAAGTAAACGTAAACTGTTCTCCGGTTGGTGATAACTGGCAAGATGAAAAACGCGGTGTTGCGCGAATTTATGTGGTTGAAGGGAACCAGGCCGGGTGGTGTACAGGTTCGTTGATAAACAATTTAGCGAATGACTGCAAGCCGTTATTTTTAACTGCATTGCATTGCGGGGTTAATTGTTCTGCGTCAGACTTTAATCAATGGAAGTTTTATTTTCGCTACGAATCTCCGAACTGTACCAATCCTAATACCGCTGGAACCTTAGATGACTATTTCATCAATGGATGTGTAAAGCTTTCAGATTCTGGTGATGGCGGAGGAACGACAGGTTCTGACTTTTTATTAGTGCAATTAGGTACAGCAGCAAATCAAGCAACTACGATTACTACGCTTAAATCAGCCAACTTTAATGCCTATTGGAACGGATGGGATGCAAATAATACGGCAACTACCGGTGGAACAGGAATTCATCACCCAGCAGGTGACATTAAAAAGATTTCTACGTTCAGTGGGAATACAGTTTCAAGCACGTGGGGAAGCACGCCAAATACTCACTGGAGATTGGTTTGGACAGCTAACACAAACGGCCACGGTGTAACGGAAGGAGGTTCTTCGGGTTCACCCATATTTAATAATTCCTCAGGAAGAATTATTGGTACACTTACCGGCGGTGGTTCTTTTTGTAATGCAACGAACCAACCTGATTTTTATGGTAAGGTTTCATACCATTGGATTTCAAACGGGACAACAAACAACCGCCGCCTGAAGCCATTCCTAGACCCCGCAAATACTGGGGCATTAACTCAAAATGGTTCAGCGGATCCTTGCTCATCTCCATCAGTTCCGGTAGCTAATTTTATTGGAACACCAACCACTGTAAATGTTGGGAGCAATGTTACATTTACAGATCAATCAACTGGGGTTCCTACTTCGTGGGCTTGGACCATATCTGGCAGTGGGTGGGTTTATACAAGTGGTACAAATGCAAGCTCACAGAATCCTGTTGTTACCTTTAATACGGTTGGTCAATATACCGTAACACTTGTAGCTACGAATGCAATGGGAAATGATTCCGAAATAAAAACCAACTATATCAATGTTGTGCAGCAAACAGGACCTTGTACACCTTCTATTTCAAATGCTTGTGATGAATTTATCGGAGGCGTGCAATTAAATACCTTAAACAACACCAGTTCATGCACTGCAGGTGGATACGCAGACTATAGCAATTTGTCAACTACCTTGGCGAAGGGAACAGCATATTCAGCAACCATTATTCCAGGAATTACGGGCCAAGCAAATCCTGGCGCGTATACAGATGACGAAATTGCAATTTGGATTGATTACAACAACGATATGGATTTCAATGATGCTGGTGAGCAAGTTGGATATGTACTGGTTGCTACGGGATGGAGCAACGTATTTAATTTCACTGTCCCAATGTCTGCTACTACCGGTGCCTTGAACATGCGTGTTCGTATTTCTTATTCGCCAGATGGAGCTATTGATCCGTGCGCTGTGGCTACTTATGGTGAAACCGAAGATTATACCGTTAATATCACCGCAACATCGGGACTTGAGGGACTTAATGCTAACTTGGTTTCTATTTATCCAAATCCAACGGAAAATAAAGTAACGATTGCATTGGGTGAGTTAGCTAAAGAAACAAATCAAATTGATGTACTTGATATCACAGGTAAAATTGTTCGTCAGCTTTCTCATCTTAATGGATCTGTTGCTGAATTAGAACTAAGCAACCTAGCAAAAGGAATTTACCATGTGGTAATTTCAACGAATCAAGGAACGATTACGAAACAAGTAATTAAACAATAAGTAAGCACTTCAAGTAGTTAAAGCCCCGGAATCCGGGGCTTTTTTTTGTACTTTCGCAGTATGAGGATCGAAGTTACTCATCCCGGATTTCTTACGCTCCTGCCCGATTCCCCAGGGGTCTATAAATACTATGATGCGAAAGAGAAATTACTTTATGTTGGCAAAGCCAAACACTTAAAAAAAAGGGTTTCTAGTTATTTCAACAAAACACACGAGGATGCCAAAACAAGAATTCTTGTAAGGCAAATTCATTCGATTGAATTAATACTGGTTGACTCTGAAATGGATGCCTTGTTACTAGAAAACAACCTCATCAAAGAAAATAAACCACGGTATAACATTCTATTAAAGGATGATAAAACCTATCCATGGATTTGCCTAAAAAAGGAACCCTTCCCACGTGTCTTTATTACGCGAACTAGGTATGCTAATAAAGACGAATATTTTGGTCCCTACCCCAAAGGGAAAATTCACAAGCAACTTTTAGATATTATACATGAACTATATCCGATTCGTTCCTGTTCGTTGGATTTATCTGAACAAGCCATCGAACGAAAGCAGTATAAAGTCTGTTTAGAATATCATTTGAAACGCTGTGATGGTCCATGCATTAATTCTGCTCTTAATGAACTATACGAGGGGTATATCGCAGAAATCCGCTTACTCCTAAAGGGAAAGACCTTTACTTTGATTCAAGCGCTTAAACGGCAAATGAATGAACATGTAAGCAAGCTCGAGTTTGAACAAGCGCATCTGATGAAATCCAAACTTGAAGCACTCGAAGGGTACCATGCTAAATCGGTCATGGTAAATAATCCCAAAATCAACTGCGATGTATTAACCTTATCTCAAGAAGATCACCTGGTTTTATATAATTACCTGTGGGTTCGGGAAGGACGTGTTGATTTTTCTGTGTCTGACCAGGTCAATTTACCGATCAATGAATCATTAGATGACCTAGCGAAGATTATTTGGCATCAGCTACATATGGGTTTCAATAGCCAAGAACATGAAATTATAAGCAATGTAGATATCACCAATGACCTGCCAGGATTTCATTTTAGTAAACCCTTACGAGGGGAAAAATCAGATCTTATTGCATTCTCAATTAAAAATATAAAACATCGCACCAATCAAACGGAAGCACCGAAAAATGTGGTTAACATAACGGATCGCATTGCACACTTGCAAGAAGGCTTGCGCCTACCCGTTGCGCCAACGCACATTGAGTGTTTCGATAATTCTAACTTTCAAGGAACAAATGCTGTGGCTGCTTGCGTAGTTTTTAAAAACGGGCTACCCTCCAGTTCAGAATATCGCCATTTTAACATCAAAACAGTTATCGGACCGGATGACTTTGCTTCCATGAGAGAAATCGTACATCGGCGATATAAACGCGTGTTAGATGAAAACCGCAGCTTACCCGACCTAATTGTTATTGATGGCGGGAAAGGGCAGCTTTCGGCCGCATTAGAGGCCCTTGAAATATTAAATCTCAGAGGTAAAGTTTCAGTAATTGGCTTAGCAAAGAAACTTGAAGAGGTGTTTTTCCCGGGGGATACATATCCCATACTTTTAGATCGAAACAATCCTGGGTTATTATTGCTGCAACACATCCGAAATGAAGCACATCGATTCGGAATTACACATCACCGCAATAAACGAAGCAACGCTTTTTTAACGTCTGAATTCAATCAAATTCCTGGAATTGGAGAGAAATCTCGTCAAAAAATACAAGCACATTTCGCCAGCTTGAAACTATTCAAAAAGGCAAGCCCCGAAGAACAAGACGCTAAACTTGGAAAACCCTTAGCAAATAAACTGAGGTCTTATCTTAAGGATTAGTGCTTAATGAATGGAAGGGTTGTCTTTCCGCTATTTCCTTGCATCAATAAGGTATATTTCCCAGCAGCCAGTTCCTTGGTGTCCATCATGATTAAATTCTGACCAACATTTGACTGAATTCGATGCGCTTGAATCAGTTTTCCTGCCATATCCACGATACTCACAGTTAAATCAGATGCCGTTGTGGCTGTATACTCTACAGATAATTCGTCTTGAACCGGATTAGGATACAACGTGATGTTGTTTAAGTTTTGATCTTCATTTACACCCAATACAATGGTATTTGAAGGTGACCCGCTATACAAATTGATATCATCTAAATAAAAGTTGTTTCCACCTTCTCCTTCAAAGCGAAATTTCACACGGAAGTTTTGCTCGAAATAGTTATTAGTTATATTAGTCATGTGAACTGTAGTCCAATCCGCTTGGCTGCTTGGTTTCCATGCAGTTGCTAAAGCAATAGAACTAAGTTGTGAACCTCCCAAGGTTTTTCGTTGCACCCAATTCTCTCCGCAGTCTCCCGTGATAAATACTTTGAGGTATTCGTAATCCGCCGCTAGTTTTTTTCTGTAAGAATAACGGAAACTTAAGGTAACCGTACCATTCGCTGGTACTACTGACAAATCAATCGGCGAGCTAATTAGTTCGTCAATGTTCGATGGTGATTGACCGAAATTAACCAATTTTGCACATTGGTTTCCAGAATAACCTGTCGTGTTTTCAATGGTAAATTCGTTGTTATTCTCTTGATTGATCACTTCCCAATTCATTAGGTTATTCAAGGTGGCATATAATTCAAATCCTTCCCAAAATGGGATGGTAGTAGGGGCCAGTAATACGCGAATGAAGTTGTTTTTGGTCTCGGTGTCATTAGTTCCCCCGTCTGTGGCAGTGAGCGAAACGTTATAGACACCCGGTGAGTTATACACCACGATTGGATTTTGTGATGTTGACGTAGCCGGTGTGCCTCCGCTAAACGTCCAATTCCATCCATTAACTAGATTGTATGAGTCATCGGTAAATTGAAGCGTATCGCCAACACAAATCGTAGTTCGTGTTGAAGTGAAGTCTGCTTTACACAAATACGGAGCAGTTCCTGCACCAACAGCAGTTAGATTCGCTGCAGAAATCACATTCGCTCTTCCCGTATTGTTGCTCTGTAATGCGGTTCTCATGCGTGTTTTTTGACCTTGAGTAAACATTTTAGAACAATATGAATAATCCATATAGTTTTCTACATTATCCCGGATATCAAATCCCCAATAGGCATTATCCGAATTACACGTATTTGAATTCATCAAACAAGCTTGAACCCCAATACAATTCGGAGTGTCTTGAACATTATCATCCGTTGAACAACTAGAGGCTGTCCCTGGGTTGTTGTTGGGCCCCCACGTATGATCTAAATTTAACCAATGGCCTACTTCGTGCGTCATAGTCCGGCTTGTTCCAACTGAACTTGTTCCAATTGAACCCACATAATCATGAAGCACCCAAATACCATTTGTCATTTGCGTTGCAGACCAGCCGGAGGGTTTTGTTGTATACCCAGCTGCTCCGCCAATATCTCCACAAATAAAAACATTAAGATATTTGTTCCCCGGCCAAGTTCCGTTATACACATCGTTTCCAGCAATAATGGCCGCTACTTGATCCCCACCGTCTGCACCATTATAACTCATTGGAGAAAGTGTTCGAGTAATTCCCTTAAAACATTGTCCATTAGGTGCTTTTGTAGCTAACAAAAATTCAACCTCAATATCTGCCGGCATTCCTTGAAATTCAGCATGGACATTGTTCGCATCTTGGTTTAATAAGCGATAATCACGATTCAATAAATCCAAGCAATCGTAAACCTGTTCATCCGAAATGTTTTCTACCCCTCCGTTGTGCAATACGTGAAACACGACAGGAATTTTATACACCGTAGCTTTTTGAATTGGCTTTTTTGCAAGCTGAATCTCCTCCAAAGAATCCAACATTCGGTGGTATAGGTAATCTGGATTTTGCATCAAGGTCGCCATTTTCTTGTGTTGATGGCAATATTCTACCGCTTCACCTTCTCTGG
>JBEGMB010000114.1:0-3091 GCA_041183245.1 Bacteroidota bacterium | reverse complement strand
TTACATCTTGTATGGTAGTGCCGCTTCCACTGGCGATTCGGGCCTTTCTGGAAGGATTTAAAATGGCCGGCATGGCTCGTTCTTTCGGGGTCATTGATCGAATAATCGCCTCAACGCCTTTAAAGGCATCTTCAGGAACATCTACATCCTTCATCGCTTTTGACATTCCCGGAATCATCCCCATCAAATCCTTGACGTTACCCATCTTTTTGATTTGCTCCAACTGCCCTAAGAAATCATTAAAATCAAACTGATCTTTCATGATTTTCTTTTGCAACCTACGAGCCTCTTCCTCATTGAACTGCTCTTGCGCCCGCTCAACTAAGGAAACAACATCCCCCATCCCAAGAATACGATCTGCCATTCTGGACGGATAGAACACATCCAAGGCATCCATTTTCTCACCGGTACCAACAAATTTGATGGGCTTATTTACAATAGACTTAATGGATAAGGCAGCACCTCCACGTGTATCTCCATCTAATTTGGTTAATACTACCCCATCAAAATCAATGCGTTCGTTAAACGCTTTCGCAGTATTCACAGCATCTTGTCCAGTCATGGAATCGACAACAAATAACGTTTCTGAAGGCTGAATCGCCGCTTTTACTTGAGCAATTTCATCCATCATCACTTCGTCTACAGCCAAACGCCCTGCGGTATCCACGATAACCACATTAAAGCCTTTTGACCGTGCATGGATGATTGCATTGGTGGCAATATTCACCGGACTTTTTTCTTCCCGATCAGAAAATACTTCAATCCCTAATTGCTCACCGAGAACATGCAATTGGTCAATCGCAGCTGGACGATATACGTCACAGGCGACAAGTAGTACATTTTTACCTTTTTTTGACTTTAGATAGCTTCCGAGCTTTCCGGTAAAGGTTGTTTTACCAGAACCTTGAAGACCTGACATTAAAATGATCGCAGGGTTTCCTTTGAGGTTGATTTCAGCCTCGTTGCCCCCCATTAATTCAACTAATTCCTCATGACAAATTTTAATCATGAGTTGTCCCGGAGAAACGGCAGTTAAGACATCCCTTCCAAGCGCTTTTTCTTTAACTGTATTTGTGAACTGTTTCGCTGTATTAAAGCTAACATCGGCATCGAGTAAGGCTCTACGAACCTCTTTCAAGGTTTCAGCGACATTAATTTCTGTAATTTGACCTTGACCTTTCAGGACTTTGAACGCACGTTCAAATTTATCCGTTAAATTTTCAAACATAATCTTAAGCTATTGAAGCCACAAAAATAAGGAAATGTAAGCAAAAACCGAAGATTAATCTTCGATTAGCGCCGGTTTAGCCAATTTAGAATGACGTTTACCATATCCAAAGTAAATAACCAACCCAAGGGCTAACCATATGAAAAAATACAACCAGTTTTCTGCTTTAATTTCACTCATCATATACAGACAACTTAGCAAGCCCAGCAAAGGAATCATGGAAAGATTTTTAAGCACCGTCATAACCGTAATAAATATGGTAAACAGAATAAAAATCCAGGTTGGTATTTTGTGGGCAAAATGCTTAAACCCATACTGATAGAAATGCGACTTAGGTAAATTCAAAAACTTCAAATCCTCAACTAAAGACATTTTTCCATGCAGAGCATAGTACTTATCAATGTTTCGTTTTGAAAATGAAAACGCTTCATTTTTATCTTGTATCAGGTGGTTTTTTAAGGCCATAATTTGATTTGGATTCAATCCTTCGATCATTTCAGCCTTAGTTTTTAATTGTTCTTTGTTGCTTACAAAATCCAAGGTTTGTTGTTTAAATGTTGTAAACAATAAGACAAGGGCTCCTATGAGCAAGACAGGCATGATGTATTTCCCATTCAAATAGGGTGTTCTGAATTTACCACGAGGGATATCCGTTCTATTCTGCAACATGAGCACACCGCCGCACACCAGCACAAAGGCAAATAAGGTACCAATGCTACACAGATCTGTTACCATGGTTAAATTCATGAAAAGCGCGGGTACAGCAACCACAAAACCAACTACAATGGTAGCGAAGGACGGGGTCTTGTATTTTGGGTGAACCTTTGCAAATCGACTTGGCAATAAGCCATCCCTACTCATGCTCATCCAAATCCTTGGTTGTCCCATTTGAAATACCAAGAGCACTGAAGCCATTGCCACAACCGCACTTACCGAAATAATTCCACTGAGATATGACAGATTAATCTTAGTAAATACAAAGGAAAGCGGTTCGCCTACACGCAGGGTTTTGTATGAAACCACGCCTGTTAACACTAAGGCAATGGCAATGTATAAGATGGTACAAATGATAATCGCCCACATCATCCCGCGGGGTAAATCACGTTGCGGATCTTCGCACTCTTCAGCGGTTGTAGATATTGCATCAAATCCAATGTAGGCAAAGAAAACCGCCGAAACCCCTTTCAATACGCCCCCAATTCCCTTTGGGGCAAACGGATTCCAATTGGATACATCAATATAAAATACCCCTACGCCAACTACGAGTAAAATGACAGCCAATTTAATGACTACCATCGCATTGGAAGCGTTGCGACTCTCTTTTATTCCGCGATAAACTAAGGCCGTAATTAAAATGATAATGAATAAAGCAGGCAAGTCTAAAATAACATGAAAGCCTAAAAACGTAGGACTTTGCTCGTAAGCACTGTAGGCGGTTTGAATCGCCTCAGGAATATCTTTCAAAGATTTTCCGGATTCTAATAAAATCATGGCTTGCTGATGGCCTTTAAACGCGGAGAAATAATCCATTTGAGACCACAAGGGAATATGAATACCATCAATTCCCATGGCCGCAATTTTTATATTACTTAGCATGTCAGTGAAGTAATCAGACCATGAAATAGCTACTGTAATGTTACCAATCGCATATTCCATAATCAAAGCCCACCCAATAATCCAGGCAATGATTTCACCAAAAGCCACGTAGGAATAGGTGTATGCACTTCCTGACACAGGCACTATGGAGGCGAATTCAGCATAGGCAAAAGCTGCAAATCCACAGGCAATTGCGGTAAATAAAAACAAGAAAATAACTGCGGGACCGGCCTGGTAACTCGCTTCCCCGATTGTACTAAAAATCCC
>JBEGMB010000113.1:0-21496 GCA_041183245.1 Bacteroidota bacterium | reverse complement strand
GTACCTACATAGGCAATAGAAAGATCTTTCCCTTTTTCCTGTCGTTTAATGTATAAGAGCTTGGAGTGTACTTTAAGGTTGGGGGCACCGTATATTACCTTAGCACCATGTTCCTTTAACTGGTTTGACCACTGCAGGTTGTTTTCTTCATCAAAACGGGCTTGCAATTCCATAACCACCACCACCTGTTTTCTATTATAAATAGCGGCGATAAGTGCCCGCATGATTTGCGAGTCTGGTGCCAAGCGATACACATTAATTTTGATTTCTGTTACCAAAGGATCGATGGCGGCTTCGCGCAAGACATCAATGATGTAGTCAAATTTTTGATATGGAAAATGTAAAAACACATCGCGCTCTTGAATCCGCTCAAGGATTTGGCGCCCAGATTCCAGAAAGGCATGTGGATGCGGTGGTTGTGGTGCAAAGAGTAAATCTTTTCGGTTAAAATCAGGAAATTGAAGAAAGTCTTTGAAGTTGTGGTATTTCCCACCGGGGATCGCATTGGTGGCTTTTTTTAATTCAAGGCAATTCAATAGATATACCAATAAGTCTTCCGGCATAAATTCATCGTAAACAAAACGCACCGGAGTTCCTTTTTTACGTTTTTTCAAACTCCGCTCGATTTTTTCAGAGTAAGATTGGGTTACATCATCATCCAAATCCAATTCTGAATCTCTCGTGAATTTAAAGGTGTATGCACTAATTTTATCTGAGGGCAACATTGAGAAAATGTTCGATAAATGAAGCCTTATGATATCATCTGCAAGAATAAAAAAGGAATCTTTTCCTTCGGTCATTACATGAAAGCGGGCCTTTCCAGGAGGAATTTGAAGAATTGCATACCGATTCGCGAGGCCCTTTTTTTGAATTTTTATTGCCAGATAGATCGCGTCATCTCGCAAATCCGGAAACGCCGCTTTTTTATCCAAAATAATCGGAAACAACATGTGTTTGAATGTTTCCTTGAAATACAACGATACTTGATGTGTAAGACTCGGCGTAATCGTATGATCATCCACCAAATAAATCCCTTCCTTTATTAATTGTTGTGTTAGGTTCAGATAACACGATTCAAAAAGCTCTTGCTGATGAAGCACCACTTTTCGGATATCCTTATAGAGTTCTTCTGCCGTACCGTCGTATCCATAAACCTTTTTTTGTTTGAGGTTTATCATTCGTCGAACCCCTGCTACACGAACCCTAAAAAATTCATCTAGGTTGTTGGAGTAGATTCCAAGAAATCGAAACCGTTCAATTAAGGGTACTTTTTCATCACGAGCTTCTTGCAACACCCGTGCATTAAAACTTAGCCAACTGAGCTCTCGATTGATCGTTTTCATGTTCATTCTTGCGGGTTTCATGCGCCAAGATACAACAGCAAGATTAACCCAACATTAAGTGATTAAACTATTCGAATTCAAAAAGTGCAGCGCCTTTTTCAACTACAGCACCTGCCGCCACATGAATGGTCTTAACTTTTCCGATTCCACTTGATTTTAAAGTATTTTCCATTTTCATGGCCTCTAAGGAAATTAATGGAGTTCCAGCATCAACATCCTCTCCCACCGCAACGAGCACATTAATAATTCTTCCAGGCATCGGCGCATTGAAACTTTTAATTTTTCTAACCTTTGGCTTGTCCATACCAAGCTGATGGATTAACTCATCCAAGGCATGTTTTTTTCGAATATGGAACACCCGGTGATTTATTTTAAGCACTAACTGCTGCGCTTCACTTAAATCTGAAATAACTTCCCCGTGATACTCTTCTCCTTCAAAGTCTAAGGTAAAAAATCGATGGTCTATCCAACGGATGGCTGCTCCTTCTGAAGTTGCCGTTTCTTTTTGGTCAAAAATCCAAGTCATGCGTTTTTATTTATGGTAAATATAAAATCATTTGGCTCAAGAATTTCTTCTTGAATAAAACCGGCAAAGTCATTCGACATCAGTTCAAAGTGGTTAGCTAATACTTCTTCCCCAATATAATTTAAATGAGTAGAAATTCCGAGTTGTACTTCTTCACTGCCGCGATACTGTACCCGAATTTTGTCCGTAACCTCAAACCCACCTTCTTTTCGTGCGTTTTGTATTCGATTCACCACTTCTCTTGCAATCCCCTCTCCCTTTAATTCGGGCGTAATTTCCACATCCAGGGCAACCGTGAGTATTCCATCACTGGCTACCACCCAACCCGGCACATCTTTGGTGGTAATTTCCACATCCGCTAAATCTAAGTCGATTTGCACTCCTTCAAGCATAAATGAGGCCCTTTGATTCGATTCAATGGCATGAATTTCTTCCGCAGTGAGCCCGTTAACCCAAGCAGCAATTCCTTTCATGTGTTGACCGTATTTTGGTCCTATGGTTTTGAAGTTTGGCTTGATTTGTTTCACCAGGGTACTCGCATCCATCCATTCGATGTCTTTTACATTAACTTCTGATTTCACTAGTCCCGCAATGCGATTTACATAGGAGGTTAGTGGTTCTGTAAGCGTTGGAATAAGGATCCGTTTTAAGGGTTGTCGCACGCGAATTTTCTCCTTCTTGCGCAAACTTAACACCATAGATGTAATGCGTTGTGCTAAGTCAATTTCTTGCTCTAAAGCCGGGTTTATAGCGGATTCATCACTGATTGGAAATGCTGCTAAATGAACCGATTCCGCTTCTTTACCTTGCGTTAAATCCAAATATAAGCGGTCCATATAAAATGGCGCTATTGGAGCAGAAAGAACACTTACAGTTTTTAAACAGGTATACAAGGTTTGGTATGCGGCCAGCTTGTCTTTCGCATCATCATTTTTCCAAAATCTCCTTCTCCCTAAACGTACATACCAATTGGATAATTGATCACACACAAAATCTTGAATTTGTCTTCCGGCAAACGTTGCATCATATTGCTCATACGCCTGATCCACAGCGTGCACCAAGCTATTCAGTCTCGACAACACCCACCGGTCCATTTCCGGTCGTTCTGCCAATGGAATGTGCAATGCGGATGGGTCAAAACCATCCACATTCGCATAGAGTGAAAAGAAGGAATAGGTGTTATATAAGGTGCCAAAGAATTTCCGCTGGGTTTCTTTGATTCCGGCTTCGTCGAATTTTAAATTATCCCAAGGTTGTGCATTAGTAAGCATGTACCAACGCGTGGCATCTGCACCAAATTCAGCAAGCGTTACGAAGGGATCTACCGTGTTTTGAAGTCGTTTAGACATCTTTAGTCCGTGCTTATCCAACACCAATCCATTAGAAACCACAGATTTGTACGCGACTTTTCCGAACACAAGTGCAGATATCGTATGAAGGGTATAAAACCATCCGCGTGTTTGGTCCACCCCTTCAGCAATAAAATCAGCAGGATAGTGTGTCCCTTGATCAATAAACTCCTTATTCTCAAATGGATAGTGCCATTGTGCGAAAGGCATAGAACCCGAGTCAAACCAAACATCAATTAGGTCTGATTCTCTTCGCATGGGTTTTCCACTGGGGGACACCAGGATGATTTCATCCATTTTATGTTTGTGTAAATCTACCCGTTGGTAATTTTCAGCAGTCATGTTTCCTACTTCAAAACCAAGCAGAGGGTTTGCGCTCATTAAGCCTTTCGTTATCGATTCTTCGCAGGCTTCGTAAAGTTCTTCAACAGAACTAATACATCGTCGTTCGTCTCCGGTTTCGGTACTCCATATAGGAATGGGTATCCCCCAATATCTAGACCGTGATAAATTCCAATCATTCGCATTTTCAAGCCATTTACCAAAACGACCGGTTCCAGTTGATTCTGGCTTCCACTGTATGGTTTGATTCAGCGCCACTAAGGTGTCACGATGCTCCGAAACGCGAATAAACCAAGAATCTAAGGGGTAATATAATACCGGCTTATCGGTTCGCCAACAATGCGGATAACTGTGTTCATATTTTTCAACGTTGAAGGCAAGTCCTTTTTCTTTTAGCTGAATGGCAATTTCGACGTCCACAGACTTCTCCGGCACATCGGCATCTTCATAATATTCTTGTTTCACGTATTTACCCGCCAGTTCTCCCATTTCCGGTCTAAATCGGCCTTGTAAATCCACTAAGGGCACAGGATGACCAGTTTCATTGATCACCAACAGTGGAGGAACACCCGCTTCTTGTGCTACACGGGCATCATCTGCACCAAAGGTTGGAGCAGTATGTACAATTCCGGTCCCATCTTCAGTAGTTACAAACGCCCCGCCAATTACTCTGAACGCCTCTTCAGCTTGTTCGTACGGCAAACAATACGGAAGGAGTTGTTCGTACCGTAAACCTAAAATGGCTTGTCCTTTATGCGACTCGCGTACCAGAAATGGAATTGTTCTTTTATCTTCTGGCAGTACCAATTCTTCCATGGCATTCACAGCAACAAATCCTTTTCCGAATAAGGAAGACGCAAGCGCCTTGGCACAGACCACCTCAATGCTTTCGTAAGTATACGGATTAAACGTGTGCACAAGCACATAGTCAATTCCAGGCCCGACTGTTAATGCGGTATTGGAAGGAAGCGTCCATGGCGTGGTGGTCCAAGCTAAAAAGTATCGGTTATCAGTATAGGCTCCCCACGGATTTTCTTGATTAGGGAGCCATTTGAATTGGGCTACAATGGAGGTGTCTTTCACGTTTTTATAGCAACCCGGTTGATTCAGTTCATGAGAAGACAACCCGGTGCCTGCTTTCGGTGAATACGGTTGAATGGTATATCCTTTATAAAGCAAGTTTTTTTCGTACAGTTGTCCGAGCAACCACCACACTGACTCCATGTATTTACTGTCGTAGGTAACATAAGGATCACTCATGTCCACCCAATAACCCATGTCCTTGGTGAGCTTATTCCAAATGTCGGTGTATTTCATGACCGCTTTTTTACATGCGGCGTTATATTCATCAATCGTGATTTTGGTTCCGATGTCTTCTTTGGTGATTCCAAGTTCTTTTTCTACACCAAGTTCAACGGGCAAGCCATGGGTGTCCCAACCGGCTTTGCGATTTACTTTGTAGCCTTTCAGGGTTTTATATCGACAAAAGGTGTCTTTTATCGCACGGCCCATGACATGGTGAATACCAGGAACACCATTTGCAGAAGGGGGGCCTTCATAAAACACAAAGTTTCCTTCGGATCCTTTTTGATCAATAGATTTTTTAAAAATATCGTTTGCCTCCCAATAAGCGAGTAATTCTTCTGTGATGTTTGGCAGATTTAGCCCTTTATATTCCCGAAACCCCATGGTTGTGGTTGATTTTAATAAGGCTCAAAATTACGAAGAAATGCGCAAAAATCAGGCAGAAATAACCTGAAGCACTGCGAGATGTTTTGTAACTTTACCATAAAAAATGCGCAATCAATTATTCCTTTTTACTCTCTTACTGGCCTTGTCGTCATTCGCACAATCGTTTGTGCTGCCTAAATTGCCCTATGCATACAGTGATTATGCGCCAAATATTGATGCGCAAACGATGGAAATTCACCTAACAAAACATCACCAGGCCTATGTGAATAACCTGAACAAGGCCATTAAAGGAACAATGTTGGAAGGCATGTCTTTAGAGGAAATTTTATTATCCATTCCTCCGGTTGCAGCCGATGCGGTTAGGAACAATGCGGGGGGGCATTATAACCATAGTTTGTTCTGGGAAATTCTTGCTCCTAAATCAAGACAAGGTGCCTGTGGTTCTTCGCTAAATCAAGCAATTGTTACGGATTTTGGAAATATAGACTCCCTCAAGAAGCAGATGTTTAGTGCGGCAATGAGCCGTTTTGGCTCGGGATGGGCGTGGCTCATGGTTACGTCAACGGGTTCTTTGAAGGTCATTTCAACCCCAAATCAAGATAATCCGTTAATGGGTGTGTGCGAAGATCGTGGAATCCCAGTGTTAGGAATCGACGTATGGGAACACGCCTACTATTTAAATTACCAAAATCGCCGCGCCGATTATTTAACAGCGGTTTGGGACCTTGTGGATTGGTCTAAAGTCTCCGAAAAATACGATGCGGCTAAATCAAATACGAGCTTACTTTCCCGACTGACCAGCGTCAAGAAAAACAAAAAGAAAGGAAACTAATCATTTCAACGCTGTCATTTCAACCCTAGAGAGAACTTTTTATTACATTATCCGTAAGGATGGATAATACCACTTGTTAATGAGTCACGAACTAACCAAAGAGTTTTTACAGGAAATACGACTACGTGTTGCCAACGACGATTCGGCGTGGCTTATTGATCAGGTTCTGCATCTGCACTATGCGGATATTGCGGAAATTTTGGATGAACTTTCAAACGAGGAAGCCAAGTACATTTATTATCTAGCCGAAGATGAAGACCTTCAGGCGGATATTTTAATGGAATTAGATGAGGAGGTGAGGGATCGATTCATCGCTTCGTTATCATCAAAAGAAATTGCGGATCAGCTTGAGAATTTGGATTCCGATGATGCGGCCGACATCTTAGCAGAACTACCCAAAGATCAAATCCATGAGGTTATCTCCCAAATGGAGGATGATGATGCTGCGGAAGATATCGTAGACTTATTGAATTACGATGAAGACACCGCTGGAGGGCTCATGCAAAAAGAGTTTTTTCAAGCGCATGTAGAATGGACAGTTCGCAGGGCCTTAATTGAATTGCGGAAGCAAGCGGAAGACGTTGAAAAGGTATACAATATCTTTGTTGTGAATGAATCCGACCAACTTGTTGGGGTGCTGTCATTAAAAAGATTGTTGTTTGCTGATACCCGCACAACGATAGAAGAACTCTATCAGTCTAAAAATATCATCAAGGTTAAAACAAGCGATACGGCCGAAGAAGTGGCTCGGATCATGGAGAAATATGACTTGGTTTCTATCCCTGTTGTAGATTATCAAAACAAATTGGTGGGTAGAATTACCTTAGATGACGTGGTGGATTTTATTCGTGAAGAAGCGGATAAGGACTTTAAAATGGCAACAGGTATTAGTGACCGGACAGATGCAAATTCTTCCTTTTGGAAATCTGGGTTTTCAAGGCTCCCATGGTTGATTATTGCGATGGTTGGAGGTACGATCGGAGCAAAAGTAATTTCAAGTTTTGAAGGGGGAATTTCAAAAATACCCGCTTTAGCCTTTTTTATTCCGTTAATTACTGCCATGGGAGGAAATGTCGGCGTCCAATCTTCCGCAATTGTGGTGCAGTCTATTGCAAAAGGTGACCACGGCTTAAAACGAATTTTTCCAAGGTTGGTTAGAGAAGCCGGAGTAGGATTAATGAATGGCATTATTTTATCTGGACTCATATTCGGAATTGCCTCGGTTTTTTCAGGAATTCAGTTAGCAACGGTGGTTAGTTTATCCTTGTTAACCGTGATTGTATTTGCAGCAACCTTTGGTACGCTGTTTCCGATGTTGCTTCATCGTTATCGCATTGATCCAGCGCTCGCGATTGGTCCATTTGTCACTACATTGAATGATATTATTGGGTTGTTTATATATTTTAGTATTGGAATGCTCCTTTTTAATTTATGAGAGCCCAAACATCCCTTATCTTTGCACCGATAAACCAATAGTGAATGAGTCAAGAATTATCTGAACAAGAATTACAACGCCGATCCTCTTTAGCTAAATTAAGAGAACTTGGGATTGAACCCTATCCTGCAGCAACATTTCCAGTATCGCATTTGGCGGAATCTGTTAAGACCGAATATATAGAAAATAATCCGGTAAAAATGGCGGGAAGAATGATGAGTCAACGCATTATGGGTAAGGCTTCTTTCGCAGAATTACAGGATAGTTCTGGTCGTATTCAGCTGTATATTAATCGCGATGAACTTTGTCCCGGAGAGGATAAAGCTTTTTATAACGAAGTGTTCAAAAAACTACTTGATTTAGGAGATTTTATCGGGATAGAGGGTACAGTATTCAAAACCCAAGTGGGAGAAATCTCTATCAATGTCACTTCGATAACCCTATTAAGCAAGTCCTTAAAACCGCTGCCACTGCCGAAAGTTGATGCAGAGGGAAATACCCACGACGGATTTACGGATGCCGAGTTGAGATACCGACAACGTTATGTCGATTTAGTAGTTAATCCAAGTGTTAAAGACACCTTCATCAAGCGATCTCAGGTGTTTTCAGTAATGCGAAAGGCGTTTGACCGCTTTGGTTTCTTAGAGGTGGAAACTCCAATTTTACAACCCATTCCCGGTGGAGCAACCGCAAGGCCTTTTGTTACGCATCACAACGCCTTAGATATGCCCTTGTATTTGCGTATTGCAAATGAGCTGTATTTAAAACGATTAATTGTCGGTGGATTCGATGGGGTCTTTGAATTCGCAAAAGACTTCCGCAATGAAGGCATGGATCGAACCCATAACCCAGAGTTTACGGTCATGGAATTGTATGTGGCATACAAGGACTATGAGTGGATGATGAACTTTACCGAATCGCTCATTGAAGAAATTGCATTAGCCGTTTGCGGGACCACAGAAATTCAAATGGGCGACCAGCAGATTTCACTTAAAGCGCCATTCAAACGAATCAGCATGCGCGACGCAATTCTTGAACACACGGGCTTTGATATCGCAGAGAAAACGGAAGATCAGCTTCGTGACATTTGTCGACAATTGAATATTGAAACTGCGCCAGAAATGGGAATCGGAAAATTGATTGATGAGATTTTTGGAGAGAAATGTGAGCCGAAATACATCAATCCGACCTTTATTACGGAATATCCCATTGAAATGTCTCCTTTGTGTAAACGTCACCGGACGAACCCCGCTTTAACCGAGCGTTTTGAATTAATGATCAATGGAAAAGAAGTAGCGAATGCCTATTCTGAGCTCAACGACCCAATCGATCAGCGAGCGCGATTCGAGGCGCAATTAGCGCTTTCTGAACGTGGAGATGATGAAGCGATGTTTATTGATCAAGATTTTCTACGGGCCTTAGAATACGGGATGCCGCCAACTTCAGGAATAGGTATAGGAATGGACCGATTAGTGATGTTGTTAACCGACAACCAATCGATTCAAGAAGTGTTATTTTTCCCACAAATGCGTCCAGAGAAGAATGTAACATTGACGGAGTTAGACCATCAGATTTTGAATGCATGTTCAGATCACCCCACACCCTTAGCAGCTGTCCGCGCAACGATTGATTGCAGCAATAAACAATGGGATGTAAGCCTTAAAACCCTCACAAAGAACCAACTCTTAACGGTATTTAAGGAGGAAGATGTACTCTATATTAAAAAGTGCTAAATAGCCTTAAGTATTTCTTCTAGCGAAAACCCTTTTGATAGCAAAAAGCGAACAATCTTAGCCTTTTTCTTTGGCCCTTCCGCCTCGTCTTTTAAACTGTTTTGTTTTTTCTGAAGCCAAATCAACAGGTGTTCCGCATGATCTGATTTAGATAAGGTAGCGAGTGCTTGATTAATGATGGATTCGGAAATGTGGTGGGCTATTAATCCGGATTTAATGCGTTGAGCACCCCAACGTTTTATGCTGCTTTTCCCTTGAACATAAGCCTCCACAAATCGGGATTCGTTAAGAAAATTTTTTGAAACAAGGTGTTGGATTATGGTTTCGACCTGTATTTCTGTCGCTCCCTTCCTTCTTAATTTAACTTTTATTTCAAACGGGCTTCGTTCTTGATAAGCACAAAAACGCTCCAATTCAATAATTAATCGATGTGTTTCCCCATCGAGTGCCATTACTGCTCAATAATTTCTTGTTGCTTGTCTACAAACTTGTATTCCAAGATGTGAAATGCTGTATTCGGAGTAATTGGAATCCAGGTTTTAAATTTAAAATACCATTTCCATTGTATAGACCTAAATAAACCACCCTTTTTAAAGTATCCCTCAAGGTATGGGTGTACTTGCAGTGATACGCCTTTAATCCCGCGGTCTTGAATCATATAACCGAGATTGTTTTCTATTTCTTCTGCATAGAGAATACTCGCTTGGATTTCTCCGGTCCCGTTGCATGTCGGACAAGACTCATTGGTTTCTATTTCAGTTACTTCACGAACTCGTTGTCTTGTAATCTCGACAACTCCAAATTTAGAAGGAGGAATGATGTTGTGCTTTGCGCGGTCATTCTTCATGAATAACTTGATTTTATCGTATAAAATCCGATTATTCTCTCGGTCGTGCATGTCGATAAAGTCAATACAGATGATTCCTCCCATATCTCTCAATTGGAGAACACGAGCAATCTCTTCGGCGGCTTCAACATTGGTTGCCAAGGCATTTGACTCTTGACCGTCTGCTCCCTTGCGGTTTCCACTGTTGACATCGATAACATGCATCGCTTCTGTATGCTCAATGATTAGATAACCACCGCTCGGCATTGGTACTTTTTTACCAAAAAGAACTTTGATTTGCTTATTAATACCGTACCGCTCGAAAATAGGGATTCGTCCGTCGTATAGTTTTACAATGCTATTCTTCCCCGGTGCAATTTGTTGCACATAGGTAGATATTTCTTCATACAACTCAGAAGAATTCACATGAACATTACTAAAATCTGCATTTAATAAATCACGTAAAATGGATGAGGTGGTATTGATTTCACCAAGAATCCGTTTTGGAGAATTACTGCCTTTGAGGTTTTTATATATCGAATCCCACTTTTCAAGCAGTTGTGCCAAATCTTGTTGGATGTCTTCTGCGGTTTTGTTTTCAGCAACCGTACGAATAATTGCACCGAAATTCTTAGGCAACAAACCTTCCATCACTTCTTTCAAACGCTTTTTCTCTTCGTTCGATCGTATTTTTTGAGAAACTGAAATCTTAGATGAAAACGGCGCTAAAACGATGTATCTACCCGCTAATGTTATTTCTGAGGAAAGACGAGGTCCTTTGGATGAAATTGGTTCTTTTGCCACCTGAACCAACACAAACTGGCTGGACGAAAGTAACCCATCAATTTTACCATCTTTTTGAAGCTCGGCTTCAGGCTTGAAGTATTGTAGCGACGGAACACTTTGTTTTCCGCGCATTACTTCTTTTGTGTATTTATTTAATGAATTGAAATTTGAGCCAAGATCTAAGTAATGCAAAAAGGCATCACGATCGTAACCCACGTCTACAAAAGCCGCGTTAAGGCTAGGGGATAATCGGCGAATTTTACCTAAATAAATATCACCAACAGCGAAATCTGAATTTCCCCGTTCTTCATGAAGCTCAATCAGCTTCCCTTCACGCAACAATGCCAGCCAAACACCATTCGGCCGAACATCTACAATAAGTTCTAAACTCAAGGGAGTATTTTTTGACTGTTAGACCAGCCAAATAAGACTAACTAAAGAAATTATTTTTTCTTCTTGTGACGATTTTTTCTCAATCGTTTTTTACGCTTGTGCGTAGCCATCTTATGTCTTTTTCTTTTTTTACCGCTTGGCATGGTTCAATATATTTTAAGTGTTGTAGAATCTATTTAAAACAAAAACTCCCAATACAGGGAGCGCAAAGGTAAGCCAAATAAAAATTATTTGCAAAAAAAGGCTATTTAACCTTTACTTTGTTTTTTACTTGCTCTACAAATACTTTTGCCGGTTTGAATGACGGAATGTTGTGCGCAGGAATAATAATCGTAGTGTTTTTGGATATGTTCCGTCCGGTTTTTTGCTTGCGCTCCCGCACCACAAAGCTCCCAAATCCACGCAAATAAACGTTTTGACCATTTGTTAGCGACGATTTAATGAACTCCATCATAGACTCAACGGCACGCGACACCTCGTTGCGCTCCAATCCGGTTTCCTCTGAAATTTTCGCAATAAGATCTGCTTTAGTCATTTTTGATTGATGTTAATAAAGTGTGACAATTTGTAATTTCGCGGAACAAAAATAGCGCAGAAATCCACTAAGTCGTTGATTTTTACTAAAAAATATATCAAAAAAAACGTAAATGGCTAATATTCAAGGTGCAATCTTATCGTGGTACGACCAAAATAAACGCGATTTACCCTGGAGAACATCAAAAAACCCTTATTTTATTTGGATTAGCGAAGTCATTTTGCAACAAACTAGAGTAGAGCAGGGAGCTCCATTTTTCTATCGATTAACTTCCGTTTTTCCGAGCATTGAACACTTAGCGTCTGCAGATGAAAAAGATGTGCTTCTCGCATGGAAAGGGCTGGGTTATTATTCTAGAGCAAGAAACTTGCATAAGGCCGCTCGGCAAATCATGGAATTATATCAAGGAGCCGTTCCAACGAAACATACGGAGTTAATTAAACTCGCCGGCATAGGAGACTATACAGCTGCGGCAATAAGTTCTATAAGATTTAACGAGCCTGTAGCAGCAATTGACGGGAACGTTATTCGTATTGTTTCAAGGCTTTTAGACCTTCCGGACCCAGTAGAATCAGCGCAAACCGCAAAAGTAATAAAGGAGTTTGCGATTGAAATACTTTCTAAAAATCGACCGGGAGATTTTAATCAGGCCTTGATGGATTTGGGATCCTTGATTTGCACGCCAAAATCACCCGCCTGTCCCGAGTGTCCTGTAAAGGAGGCTTGCTTAGCAAGAGCCAATAATTCCCAACATCTTCGGCCCGTTAAAAAGCCGAAAAAGAAGGCGGTTAATAGGTTTTTAACCTTTAAAATAATAATTAATCAGGGTAAAATCCTGATGATTCAGCAGCAAAAAGGATCAATTTGGGAAAACCTCCACCTGTTTCCATTTGACGAACACCCATCAGAAGAGGCGTTTCTTTCTGAACTAGCACTTGAAAACAAGGTGTTGATGGACCCCTCATTACACGTTTTGAGTCACCAACGCTTGAATTACGCGGTTCTTATTCATGAAAATAAACCACCCATCACGCATGGAAATTGGTTCACCCTAGATGAGATCCAAGACCTTCCAGCCCCAATTTTAGTTCCACGCATATTAACACATATAGAAAATCAATTGGCACCTTTATTTTAATGTTAATTTTGCACCATGATAGATCTTAAATACACCTCAACGGCTAAAGACGGCGTTCGTATTAGCATTGGACCTGAAGACAACTTTAAAGAAAACATCCTATGGGACTACAATAAGGGAGCGCAGTGGGATATTTTTGTTTCCACGCAACTCTTTAAAGAATCTCAAGAAAAACAACGAATAACGGGCTCCGAAATCTATCGATTGGTTCAAAACGAAACCAGCACCTTGATTATGGATGTTGAAGAGGAATTATTTGCCCTTATTGAAGGAATTCTATTGGCGGATTATCGGTTTGACAGATTCTTATCAAAGAAAAAGTCGCCAAAACTAACGACCATTCAGGTGCCGAAAACGGTGTCAAAATCCGCTATTGCTCAGTTAACGACAACAACCATTGCCGTTTCTTGGGTTCGCGATATGGTAAACCTACCCGTTTCTCATTTAAATGCCGTTGATTTTGCCAAGGAGATTAAGGCGCTTTGTGAAGCGAAACATTGTTCAGTTGATATACTCAATCATACAAAGATTAAGGCAATGAAGATGGGGGGGCTTTTAGCGGTTAATAAAGGTTCCGTTACCCCGCCAACCTTTACCGTAATACACTATAAGCCGTCAAAACGAACGAATAAGAAGCCAATTGTGTTGGTTGGAAAAGGCGTAGTTTACGACACAGGAGGCTTGAGTCTTAAGCCCACACCGGGTAGCATGGATTCTATGAAAAGCGATATGGCTGGTGCAGCAATGGTGGCTGGTGCCATTTATATGCTTTCTGAATTGGCAGTTCCTGTTGAAGTTATCGGCCTTATTCCGGCAACCGACAACCGACCAGGGGGAGAGGCTTATGCACCTGGAGATATAATTAAAATGTTTAATGGCTCCACCGTGGAAGTGTTAAACACTGACGCAGAAGGTCGAATGATTCTTGCTGATGCCCTGTCATATGCGGATAAATTTAATCCGGAGCTGGTGTTAAGCGCTGCTACACTTACGGGTGCCGCCCTGAGAGCGATTGGCACCAGCGCATCCATTGCCATGGGCAACGCTGACCCCTCGGCACTGGAACAACTTCAAGCCTCTGGATTCGAAACGCATGAGCGTGTAGTTACGTTTCCTTTTTGGGATGATTATTTAGAGCCGATGAAATCGGAAATCGCTGATTTAAAAAATATTGGCGGATCGGATGCGGGAATGATTACTGCCGGAAAGTTCCTTGAAACCTTTGTTAAGGCCCCATATATTCACTTAGATGTTGCGGGACCCACATGGCTTGAAGCCCCAAAACACTACCGCCCGAAAGGCGGAACAGGCTATGGGGTTCGCCTGCTATACGACTTCATTATAAATTATCCGAAATGGACAAAGAACAAAACCAACAAATGAAGATAGGAATTACCTGCGGCGACCCGGCGGGGATTGGGCCAGAACTTATTGTTAAAATGTTTGCTGACCATCGGTTACTGCAAGAGACAACGATTATAGCCTATTGCCCTTTATTCTTAATTAATAGATGGAAAAAACAACTAAATCACGAAGATTTACCCATTCAAACAATTCAAAACATTAACCAGGCGCAAATAGGAAAGCTGAACATTGTGAGTCCTAAGGAACACATAGAAGTTGTTGAAGGAAAGCCTACAGAGTCCTCGGCTAAAATTGCACTATGGGCTCTGGAAAAATCCGCCGAAGATTTAGCAGCAAAAACCCTAGACGGTATTGTTACGGCTCCGGTATCAAAACAAAACATACACAGCATCACCCCAGGGTTTACAGGCCACACAGAATATTATAATGAACGATTTAAAGCAGAAGGAGCCTTAATGGTACTCTGTGAAGAACGGTTGAAGGTGGCATTAGCTACGAATCACATTGCAATCAAGGATATCCCGGCAGCAGTTGTTAAAGATACGGTTGTTGGGGCAATCAAAAACCTTGACTTAATGCTCAGACAGGATTTCAATATTATTAAACCAAAAATTGCTGTTCTTGGACTCAATCCGCATGCGGGTGAATCGGGAACCATCGGATTAGAGGAAATGGAGCAGATCTCACCGGCAATTAGCAATGCAAAAAACGCAGGAATTTTGGCTTTTGGCCCTTATTCTGCTGATGGTTTTTTCGGGGCTGGTCTTTGTTTTGAATTTGATGCCGTGTTGGCAATGTATCACGACCAAGGACTAACAGGTTTCAAGGCCATTGCATTTGATGGTGGAGTTAATTACACAGCGGGTCTATCTGTTATTAGAACCTCCCCAGGACATGGAACGGCTTTCGATCTTGCAGGGAAAGGCGAGGCCTCGGTGGAAGGAATGAGAAACGCGTTGTATGTTGCAATCGATGCGGCTAGAAATAGACGAAATTTTAAATTAAATAATTCAAACCCATTGGGCTTTACTGCAGGCCATAAGGAATCGGAAGGGATTGCTTAAATAACGTTCTTTGGGCAATTCAAAAAAATGCAGTACCTTTACACCCGCCTTTTTCATCATGCTAAAAAGTAGTCCATACATACTGCAGTTTTCAGGGTTGAAACTTGGCAACCACAGCTTCGAGTATATACTAGAAGCATCGTTCTTTGATTCTTGTGAGAACTTTGGAGTACAAAAAGGTACAGGTATAGCCAAGGCTGAATTGGAAAAGAAAGAGACCATGATGTTGCTTTCGTTGACGCTTAATACAACGCTTGAAGTTTTATGTGATCGATGTAACGAAAACATGAGTCTCGACGTAAATGGACAGATGGAGTTGATTTATAAGTTTGGCACGGAGGAATCCTTAGATGAATCTTTGGTTATTCTTCCACCAGACAGTTATCAGATTGACATGTTTCAACCTGTATACGAACTCTTAGTGGTTTCCTTGCCTACGAGGTTCATTCATCCAAATGACGGATGTGACCCAGAAGTATTAAGGTTTTTAAATATACCACCACCATCACAAGAAAAAAAGATTGAAATTGACCCGAGATGGTCAGCATTGAATAAATTGAATTAAAATAAATATAATAAGTAAAAATGGCACATCCTAAACGTCGAATTTCTACCACACGAAGAGACAAAAGAAGAACCCATAAAAATGCGGTTGCGGCAAATGTTGCAACTTGTCCTACTACTGGACAACCACATTTGTTTCATCATGCACACTGGCATGAAGGAAAACTATATTACAAAGGGAAGGTCGTAGCAGAAAAAGAAGAGGCTGCAGCATAATTACCTCTCAATGAATATTGGTTTAGATGTTTCTGGCGGTGATTTTGCGCCAAGGGTAAATCTATTGGGCGCTGTTCAGGCTAATCAAGCATTGAACGGACGTTCTCGTATTTTTCTTTTTGGCGACGAAACAGAAATACGCAATGGTCTTTCCTCGTTGGACGAAAACCCCGCGAATTTCGAAATTATTCACTCGCCGGAAATTATAGGAATGGAGGATCATCCAACTCGGGCCTTTTCTCGAAAACCAAATGCATCAATTGCCATCGGTTTTGATTATCTGAGTGAGGGCAAAATAGATGTTTTTGCTAGCACAGGAAACACCGGTGCAATGTTGGTTGGAGCAATTTACAAGATTAATACGATTCCCGGGGTTATTAGACCCTGTATCACGGCAACTATTCCCTGTGTCAATGGAAAAAAATCAGTGTTATTAGATGTGGGTTCTAATGCAGATTGTAAGGTAGATGTACTTTATCAATTCGCGGAATTAGGCTCATTATACGCGGAACACATCTTAAAAATAGAACAACCAAGAATAGGGTTGTTGAATATTGGAGAAGAAGAATCAAAAGGAAATCTTTTAACACAAGCAGTTTACAAGTTGCTGCAAGACTCAGATTCAATTAATTTTATTGGGAATGTTGAGGGCAGAGATATTTTTACAAACAAGGCAGATGTCATTGTTTGTGATGGCTTCACTGGAAATATCGTGCTAAAAGAAGCCGAAGGGTTTTATAATTTGGTGAAAGCTAGAGGAATTGAAGATGATTATTTCAATTTGTTTAATTTTGAGAACTACGGCGGCACACCTATACTCGGAGTAAAAGGAAATGTAGTGATAGGCCATGGGTCTAGTAACGAAACTGCTGTATTAAATATGATTCTACATGCCCATCAAGTTGCTGAAAACAAGTTGTCGGTCAGAATCACAAAAGCATTTAAATAATGAGCAAAGTTTACGCGGCAATTACAGGAGTTCAAGGGTATGTTCCAGAAGATATTCTTTCGAACGAAGATTTAGCTAAAATTGTTGATACCTCCGACGAATGGATTACAACCCGAACGGGTATAAAAGAGCGCCGAGTAATGAAGAATGGCGCTTCTTCAGATATGGCCGCTAAAGCCGTCGAAGGCTTGCTGCATAAAACAAATACCGACCCTCTAGACATTGAGCTGGTCATTTTAGCCACAGTTACGCCAGATTACCCCTTCCCTAGCACAGCTAATGTCTTGTGTGATAAAACGGGCATGACCAATGCCTGGGGTTTTGATTTAATTGCGGCTTGTTCTGGATTTATCTACGCAATATCCACCGCAGCACAGTTTATTGAAACAGGAAGATATAAAAAAGTGGTTGTGGTTGGGGTTGATAAAATGACGTCAATACTTGATTATGAAGATCGTACCACATGTGTGATTTTTGGGGATGGAGCGGGAGCTGTGTTGTTAGAGCCAAACCATGAGGGAATGGGTGTTCAAGACTTTATTCTGCGTAGCGATGGTTCGGGCAGAGAATATTTAGTTCAGCCTGCCGGAGGTTCGGTTAATCCAGCCAGTATTCAGACGGTAGAAAACAGAATGCACTATGTTAAGCAAGAGGGCAAACAGGTATTTAAATTCGCTGTAACTAATATGGCTGAAGTTTCCGCTGAAATCATGGAGAAAAACAACTTAAGTAGCGACGATGTTGCCTGGTTAGTACCTCATCAAGCAAATTTGCGTATTATTGATGCCACCGCGAACCGAATGGGCTTACCCAAGGAAAAAGTAATGATTAACATTCAAAAATATGGTAACACCACGGCCGGAACGCTACCGCTTTGTTTGTGGGATTATGAGAAACAATTGAAAAAAGGAGATAACATTATTTTGAGCGCCTTTGGGGGTGGATTTACGTGGGGCGCAGTATATATTAAATGGGCATATAATTCTTAATTTTATAACATGAATAACGAAGAAATTAAAGAGCTAATCAAACTAGTTTCAAAGCTTGGTCTTGGAAAAGTTGAAATTGAAAAGGATGGATTTAAGATTAATATTAAAGGTCCAAACATGGTTCCGTCTGGAGTTTACATGGCGCCGCAAGTAGCAGCACCCCAAATTAACAATGCTCCAACGCCAACCCCCACGGCCGCGGCCATCACAACTGAACCGGTTGTTTCAACTCCATCGGAAAGCAGTTCAACAATTACGATTAAATCCTCTATGATTGGAACCTTTTATCGGTCATCAAGCCCCGACAAACCAGCGTTTGTAGAAGTTGGTTCAGAAATCAAAAAAGGAGATAAAATTTGCATTATTGAGGCAATGAAATTGTTCAATGAAATCGAATCCGAAGTAAGCGGTAGAATTGTGAAAGTGCTTGTGGATGACGCTACACCCGTAGAATTCGATCAGCCCTTGTTCTTGGTTGAACCCGCATAATTAACACATATGTTTAAGAAAATTCTAATTGCCAATCGTGGTGAAATTGCCATGCGGGTTATACGTACCTGCAAAGAAATGGGAATTAAAACAGTGGCTGTCTATTCAACTGCAGATAAAGATTCCTTGCCGGTTAGGTTTGCAGACGAAGCCGTTTGTATTGGACCTCCCGTTAGTTCAAAATCGTACTTATCCATCCCAAATATAATCGCAGCAGCAGAGATTACAAATGCAGATGCTATTCATCCAGGATATGGCTTCCTTTCTGAAAATGAAAAATTTTCAAGGGTATGTCAGGAGCATGGCATAAAATTTATCGGTGCCCTTCCTGAACAAATTGCAGCTATGGGCGATAAAGCAACAGCAAAAGCAACAATGATTAAAGCTGGGGTTCCTTGTATTCCGGGCTCGGAAGGCTTGTTGAAAGATGTTGAGGACGCCAAAGTTAATGCAGAACGCATTAAATACCCAGTCATACTAAAAGCGACTGCTGGCGGTGGAGGTAAAGGAATGCGCATTGTTTGGAGAGAAGAGGACCTGCAAGAAGCTTGGGATTCTGCCCGTCAAGAGGCAGCGGCAGCTTTCGGTAATGACGGTGTTTACATGGAAAAATTCATTGAAGAACCGCGTCACATAGAAATTCAAATTGCTGGAGACCAATTCGGTAACGCTTGTCACCTTTCAGAAAGAGATTGTTCCATTCAACGCAGACACCAAAAATTAGTAGAAGAAACGCCCTCACCGTTTATGACCCCAGAGCTTAGGGATAAAATGGGTGAAGCAGCTATAAAAGCCGCAAAAGCAGTTCGCTATGAAGGTGTTGGCACCGTTGAATTTCTTGTCGATAAAAATCGTGATTTTTATTTCATGGAAATGAATACACGAATCCAAGTAGAACATACCATTACCGAAGAGGTTATAAACTTCGACTTGGTAAAAGAGCAAATTAAATTAGCCGCTGGCGAGAAAATTTCCGGAAAGAACTATACCCCAATTCTTCATGCGATTCAATGTAGAATTAATGCAGAGGACCCGTATAATGATTTCCGTCCTTCTCCCGGAAAAATCACCGATTATCACTCACCTGGAGGCCATGGTGTGCGCATAGACACCCACGTTTATGCAGGATATACGATTCCCCCAAATTATGATTCCATGATTTCAAAGTTAATTGTGGTGGCGCAAACACGAGAGGAAGCGATACTAAAAATGCGTCGGGCGTTGGATGAGTATATCATTCAAGGGGTTAAAACCACGATACCTTTCCATCAAAAATTAATGCAAGACCCTAAGTTTATTGAGGGGGATTTTACCACAAAGTTCATGGAAACCTTCGTTTTGTAAGGTCAAAAGCCATAAATAATCATTGTGCTTCTATTTGTACAGGTGATTTGCTAAATTTAATGCATCTCACCTGTTATGATATTTCTGACTAAATCGTTTAGTGAATTCGCTAAAACTCTAAGTGCACTTTGTCGATTTTGGGTATTTTTTTGTTTCGCTCTTTTTTTAAGTAATTCATCAGTTAACGCACAGGCGTTTTGTAACAATCCCCTAGGTTCACTTGCCCCTAATTTAACGTGGCAGTATCAGTCCCATAATGCACTCGGTTATTATTCATTCAATGCGACAGCTGGATGCACCTACCAATTTACCTATTGTAACAGTTTTGCCCCCGCAGCCTCTTACAGTGGAGATCCATACATTACAATATCAAGTGGTATTGTTACAGGTGCACTAACCACCAATGATGATTATTGCGGCCTAGGCTCTTATTTATCTTGGACCGCCCCCTCAACCGGAATATTTTATTTTAATGTGGGAAATTGTTGTTCTCCACAATGTGGTAATATTTCAACCAGGACGTTTGGATATCGTTCAACAAACTGTTCAGGCGCAACGCCCGCACCATCCGGGATTTCAGCGTCAAGCAATACCATTTGTGCGGGTCAAAGTGTAACACTTACCGCCTTAGGAGCTTTTGGCACCCAATACTGGTATACAGGGTCCTGCGGAGGGTCCCAAATTGGAACGGGAGCAACGCTCACCGTAACTCCAAACACAACAACAACATATTATGTAAACAATAATAGCGGTGGACAATTCGGGCCAAATTGTGCTACGATTACCATTACTGTAAATCCCTCACCTCCAGCGCCAACAGTTACAGGAAACACCGTCTTTTGTGGTTCTGCGAGTACGACGCTTACAGCTTCGGGAGGCAATAACAACTTTTATTGGTATTCAAACGCTAACGGCACGGGGCAAGTAGCTACAGGTGCCGTTTTTAATACCCCTGTGCTCAACTCAACAACAACCTATTATGTTTCCGAGGGACAAATGTCGCCGCCCGTTGCGGCCAACCCGGTTACATTTAATTTTTCGGGAGGCATTCAAAGTTATACTGTTCCAGCTGGTGTTTCGTCTGTGACATTTGATATTCGCGGTGCAGGTGGAGGAAGTTCTGGGGGGATACAAGGAGGACAAGGTGGCAGGATTACTGGAACAGTACCGGTAACCCCGGGAACAACCTATTCAATCATTGTTGGAGGCGCGGGTCAGACAAGGTCATATAACCGTTCCGCTTCTGGTGGCGGAGGATTTTCAGGGATTTTACTTGGCAATACACACATTGTATCTGCCGGAGGCGGCGGTGGCGCCGCCGGAGATGGAGGAGCAGGGGGCGCTGGTGGTGCTGGTGGTGCTCAAAATGGTGTTTCATCCTCTTGTGGAGCAGGTGGACAAGCGGGTGCAGGCGCACAGGCCGGGGGATTAGGCGGCAATGGAATTACAAACGGCGGTAATGGCTCAGGAACAGGAGGGGGTAATGGCGGTGCTGGAGGAAACAACCGTGCTGCTGGTGGTGGTGGTGGTGGTTTCGGCATTAATGCCGGTTTTGGCGGAGCTCAAGCTACCGTTGGGGGACAAGG
>JBEGMB010000112.1:0-5005 GCA_041183245.1 Bacteroidota bacterium | reverse complement strand
AATTAAAGCAAAACTTCCAGTTAATTTGAATCGTGCTGCCGCTCCTACTGAAAATAAATCATTTTGATCGTTTGCTGCTACATAGTTACTATGTACCAACGTTGGCATAAGAGCTACAGATAATCGGTCACCAAATCGCCGTGCTACATTTAACTGTGTAAAATAAGCAAAACGATGACTTACCTTAGGAAAATGATTTACTTGTGAAATATCTGACGAGGCGGTCATATAAGTAAAGGTTGAACCAGCAATCCCAGTGAGGGACATCGGACTTTTTTTGCCTTGTTTCAAAATTCGATACTTAACAAAACCATCTAATAAGGACCGATAAGGCGAGCCTGTTCCCTTAGAACGACCAAATCCAATCATAAACTCATTAGTAATACCGTACTCGAGGGCGATCCGAATATCCGCTAAATTATCAAAGCCAAACATATTCTGCACACCGCCATTAGTTCCAAACATATCGCCAAAACGATGTTCGATTCTAAAATCCATGGTTCGTGCAGGCAAGGTCTCTACAGAATGCCCACAAATGATTCGAGTTGAAGAAAATGTTTTAGGCTGAAAAGGCTCATCAGTAAATTCTACTTCCTCTTTCTGTGCAAAGAAATTCAAAGGAAAAATGAGCATCCATAAAAAGTAAGTAATTTTAAGCTTCATCTGTATAATTTGATGCATCAAATGTATTAATTTAAATCACGCCTGTGAACCTCTCGACATCAAAACATAACCTAAGACAAGAAGCTAAAACCCAACGTAAGGGAATTAGCGATGATGAATTAGAATACTGCTCGATACAGATTGCTAAACAAGTAAGTGCATACTTTAGTTTTCTCGACAAGCAAATATCTTGTTTTTTAAGCATGGAAACTCAGCGCGAAGTGCATACTGAATATATATTGAAACAGCTTGCAATGCATAATCAATTGTTCGTTCCAGTTAGCAACTTCTTGGATGGTTCAATGCAACTTGTCCCATTTGAACCGGGTGATATATTAGAGTTAAATTCATATAATATACCTGAACCCATTCATAAAAAACCCCCAATTAATCCAATGGAGTTAGATGTAATATTTATCCCCCTATTACAAGCCGATGTTAAAGGAAATCGATTGGGATATGGAAAGGGGTTCTATGACCGGTATTTGGCGTTGTGTCGGCCAGATGTTATTAAAATTGGACTAAATTTCTTTGAACCAATCCCTACAATTCCAGCTGAAAAAACAGATATTCCGTTAGATTATTTAATAACGCCGAATCGTGTTTATGAATTTAAATGACAAAGGACATCAAGGGAAATTTCACCTCTTGGCTGTCTTACTTATTCCGGTCAACTTGATGGCGTGGTTTCTTGCCTCACATTGGATGTGGGGATTATCTATCACCGCGATATCCGCTGGCGTTATTTATTTTTTTCTTTTTTGGAAACCAACTTAATTCCGTCTCCTTCGAAATTCAACTTGAATTCTGGTTGGGTAATCTTGTTTATTTCCTCTGGTGATTTCCCTGCATCCTCCGCAAAATGACGGAGCATCTTTACAGAAACCGTATCCCAATAAGCTACCCCATGAATATATGATTCAGTACCCAATGGCGTTGAGGGTGGAATAGTAAAGTGATTTTTAAATCGCACCATAAGCGGTTTTCCATCGGGTATAGGGACCTGCACCCAACATCCCGCATTTTGGCAAACGGCAGAAAGAGGCGACTTTATCGTGACAGTTTGTGGTTCTTTTGATTTATCCATTCGAGTCACTAATTCAGCCACGCTTATCGCATCCGTTTCATCAACCTTAACTATACCGTATTCACTTTTTAAGCTAGCGCAGCTTATTAAGATACCTAATAAAAATAGTAAACTAACTGATTTCATTTTATTCGCCTTTGATTTTCATAAACTTCTCATAAAAGGAATACAACTCGTAAGACTCCTCACCAACAACTATTTTATTTACTTGGTTAGCCCCAAGAAAGCGCAACATGATTCGTCTAACTTCATCTGAATCTACTACTGGATATACATCTACTTTTTGCGTGGTGGCGTCATACGTATAGGTAAAGGAACTAGTGTAATACTTCGCCGCATTTTGAATTGCCTCAGCGGTTGTTTGGGCTGGAAAAATCCATTGAAAATGCCCTATTTTTGCCTCTTTAGTAATTTCAGATGCTGTTAATTTGGAACTTACTGTGATTTGCTGCGCAAAACTTAAGAACCCAAAGGTTATAAAAATCGCAAGTAAAATAGTTCGCATGATAATTATTTTATTGCGAATTTAGCAAAAATGGAGAGTATAAAAAACAGGGGCTTGCTTTTTTCAAAATCAGGGCTTGTACATGAGGTGGGTTGTGATGAAGCGGGACGAGGTTGCTTAGCCGGACCCGTAGTGGCCGCAGCTGTAATTTTACAGAATCCAATTCCCGGGCTGAACGATTCGAAACGACTAAATGAAAAACAGCGAAAAGCACTAGCTGATATAATAAAAGCAGAGGCCCTCGCCTACCACATTGCATTTGTAGATGAAATCAAAATCGATGAAATCAACATTTTAAATGCAAGTATTTTGGGAATGCATTTAGCGCTTGATGGATTGAATATTCGCCCAAAACATATCCTTGTAGACGGGAATAAATTCAAACCATATCGTGATATTTCTAACGAGTGCATCATAAAAGGAGACGGTCTTTACCAGTCTATAGCCGCGGCATCCATCTTAGCCAAAACCGCGCGGGATACATTTATGGAAAAAGCACATGAACAATTTCCTGTTTATGGATGGAATGTAAACAAAGGATATCCAACTAAAGCACATGTATTAGCAATTCAACAACATGGATTTTGTGAAATGCATAGAAAAACATTCGGTATTGTTCGCCAAATGGCGCAAACCACCTTGTTTATTTGAAGATAAACACCTTAATGTTCATTAGATTATTCGGCGCTTATTTTTCGGTGGATGTTTACATTTAGATTTGCTTTATGTTAAGAAAAGTACTTTTAATTGTATTCATTTTAATACTTATTGGATGGTCGAGTTTTGCCGTTTACTCTTTGATAGATTCATCTGAAGAACAATCTTATTTGTCTCTTTTTAATCCGAAGGCGGATGAATTAATAATCGCCCTTCACCATCCTAATGACTTTGAGCTCGAAAACCTAGAAGTTGATTGTAATCAGAAAAACCTTGATGTGTTTACTTCTTTGATGCCCAACATCAAAGATCTATCCTCCGCTTTTCTTAGTAAAAATCGAAATATACTTGTGCTTCAAACTCAAGAAAAATGGTCAATTAAACGCGTGAAAAACACGTTTGAACGTGGAATTTACTCCTTTGACCTTACCGGGCCAAATACGTTTCAGTTTGGTAAGTATTTAGGGAAGTTTAAAGGGAATGAACTTATCTTATATTATTACGATTTGGATTTAAACGAGGAGAAATCATTTTCCCCTTGGCGTATAGACCCACAATCTACATATAGTATTGTTTATTTACTTGATTCCTTAAATAAAACGCGTGATGTTTATTTCAAATCTGACTATAAAATCAGCTACACAAGTTCAGATTTCAAGCGGCAAAAGAAAATATTAATTGGTGATTTAAGCTTGTTTGGGAGTTTAATTCCAAAAGAAACTAAATCGTATCAATTTTATGAACGCAATTACCTGCTTGAAACAGATACGGAATTTAGACGGAGTCCGATTAAGAACCTAGTCAAGAATGGGGTAATAATAATTGAAGTGGACCAAAAGCCGGTGTTTATTTTCGATATGAATCAAGAGATAACGCTAAGCGAATACTTAAATGACTTCTTTCATAAGATGGAGAATAACCAGGAAAGAGCACACTTTGCTAATTTCCCAATTTGCAAATCGTTCAATTTAACCCTTGAAGGAGCAGGCATAATTAAGGCAAAGAATATCTTGGCGTACAGTGTGGATGGGTTTGGATTTCTTACGACGGATGAATCCGCCTTGGACGCGGTATTGCTTGAATTAGAAATGCGAAAATCCGTAAACACAGCGATCGATAACATCGAATTATTTAAAGCGCCCTTGCCTAGAGCAGTTTCCCATCGAAGTTTAAGTGCCCGCAATTCAAGCAGTATAAGTTGGGTAGAAAATAGGCTTGTTGAAACCAAAATAGAAGTTCTTGGTTCTCAAAAATCAAGCGAACAAATCGAAGAGACTAAAAATTATTTTACCATGAATCCCGGCCTACCGGTCTTATCTTTTTGCGCTTTATCAGGCAGGGGTAATGTGATTATGGAGGTAGAAAAAGAACTTATAGGGTATAAAAACGGCAGTTTAAAATGGAGAAAAACCCTTAAATCGAGCCTATCAAATCAACCAAAATCATTAGCGACAAATAATCTAGAAAATGAGTTCATCTTACTTCCTCATGAAAATCACCTGGAAATAATAGATAAAATGGGCCGCCCTCAGTATGAAATCAAAGGTGCTTTTGAAGGGGACCCAATTCAATGTATCGTTAACAAACAAGCTGCATTCGGGATTCGAGGAAAAGAAGGAATCTATTTCTATGCTACGAGCTCTGGAAAACAACTTAAACGATTTGTAATCATGGACAAGATTGCCGCTTGGAATATTATTTCATCCTCAGGGAAATTAACGATTGGCATAAAGACTAATAATCAATTACTCAACATAGATTATACAACGGGTAAACGGCAAACTATTAAAGCAAACAATGCTGATTTTATTTCATTTACACGTAATGGGTTTATTCAACGTGGGCCAACCGGAATGCAAGAAATAATGGGATCAAAAATCATAAATATACAGGTTCCATCATATTGGAAATTTAGTGGGGAAGTTAAATTAGGAGAAGACATAGGTCAGCTATTTCATGATGGGAAGTCTATTGTTCTAACTGTAAAAGGAAAAGTCCGATGGAATAAAGCCATTAATCATTCGGAAATTTCAGAGCTCATTTTGCCTCAAAATGATGAATCGCTATTTATAGTAAGAGATGCCTTAGAAAAC
>JBEGMB010000111.1:0-4322 GCA_041183245.1 Bacteroidota bacterium | reverse complement strand
AAGTTACATTATTGTATAATAAACGTTTACAAAGTGGAACTGGGTTTTATTTAAATCCCGTGCAACGGGATCTTACTTCAAATACCAATCAACCCATGCATCCATTTGTTGAATAGAATTTGGGCGAAGCACAATGGTGCGTTGTTGATCTAACAAAAACATGGTTGGCGTACCGAATACATAATAATCATTCGCTACCGAACTGTTCCATTTTCCATAGTCGCAATAGGAGGTAAACGGAAAGGGCGTTACAAATTGTTCAAAGGCTTCTTTGGTTTCGTCGAGCGAAATAAAGACTACCTCAAGCCCTTTGGCTTTCCATTTCGGATAGAGGTTGGCAATCTTAGGTACTTCTTGCTTGCACGTTTCACACCAGCTGGCGCCAAAAACAACTAGGGTATAGGGGCTTTTGAGGTCGGAGAGTTTTTTGGGTACTGGAACCAACCCACTTTTTACGTTTTTTGCGAACGAAATATCGGGAGCTACGTTCCCTTTTTTCATAGCGCGGTAGGTTTCCAATTGCTTGGCTAAATCCGAATTCAAGGTACAGCTTGTTTCATTGAGTGCTTTGAGTGCGAGGTATTCTGATGCTTGAAAGAGCGAATGGCGTTCTAAGAGATCGAATAAATAATCCGTTACTTCATTTAAGCGGTCTTGATTTTTAACCAAATGTAAGAACATGGAATCTATGGATACTTTCATTTCAATAAACACCGAATCCAAGGAGCGGCCAGAATTTTCTAATAACCAAAAGTGACTTTCTAAGGCATCCTTTAGGAGCCCGCTTCGGTAGAGGCGTTCGTCGGTGTAGTCTAAGGATCGAAATGCGCTGACAGTGGACGGGATTTCTTCGGTGCGGTATTGTGCAATGGTAGAAACATCACTCACGAGTTTTCGCATGGGTAGGTACCAGCTTACATACCACCTCGGGTCAAGGTTTTTTAGGTACTGAAGGTCTTCTCTTTTGATGCGTTCTTTTTCCGCTTGTATGGCAGTGGCAGGGACCTGCTGCACCGCAAATAAGGAATCGTACACATATATTTTTTCTAGATAACCCCAAGCGCTTAGGGCTTGTTCTCGACGTGGATGTTCAGAGGCATAGGTTGAAAATGCTCGATTTTGTTTGCCTTCTAAAATAGTTATGGATTCGGGATAGCTCAATCGTTCCCCTTCAATTCGAATGGTTTCGTTTTTATCTAAAATTAAGAAATACGGTTTATTCTCCGCAGTAATTAAGTAGCCAATGCTCGGTTTGTCGGTGTTAAAATTAAATTTAATGACACCGTTTGAACCCACACGCACGCTATCTAAGGTCTTGGATTGGATGCCCTGAAAGGTACCAAAGCGAACCAATTCTCCGGCCATGGAGGGGAAGGTGGCTGTGAGGGTTTGGGCATGGAGTGAAAATAACCCGAAAAAGTAAAGGAGGAAAATGTACTGTGTTCTCATTATTTTTTATCGCTTAAATATACAAATGAAAGTCCCAAGCTTGAAGATGTTTGATGCCATTTTTTATCGGAAATTTTAGGTCATCCAACGAAACGATGATTTTCTCATAATGATCTGGAATGGCTTCCAAGGCTGAATATTCGCGTGCAATAGTTTGTTCTTCATTGAGCAGGTAACAACTCTGTATGTATAGGATTCTGTCTGCTTTCTTTGCTACAAAATCAACTTCTCTATTGGGCAATACGCCAACATAGACTTGATATCCGGATCGTTTTAGTTCAAGAAAAATGAGATTTTCTACTAAATATCCTAATCCATATCCAAATCCTTGGTATAAATAATTTTTAAACGCTAAATCATTACAATAATATTTAACATTTCCAGCGATGGTTTCTTTCCCTCGGATATCGAATCGTTCCACTTTATGAATGAGGAAGGTGTCTTCAATATATCCCAAATAGGTAGCAATCGTATCGTAAGTAGTTTTTCTTCCTTTACTCTTGAAAAAATTCGTAATGTTATTCAAAGACATCAAATTAGCAGCGTTGTTCACGGTGTAGATGAATAAGTCTTCAAGTAATCGTGGTTCCTTTACCGCGTGACGTTGTATCACATCTCGAAGCAATACGGTATCCTTTACCGCGGATACATAATGTTGTTTTGTTTCTTCATTCGGTAGGGAAAATAGTTCGGGTAGCCCTCCATGCTGTATATAGGAGACATAAGATTCCTTTTGAATGGATAATGCATTTATGCCAACAAATTCAGCATAACTAAAGGGATAGATTTCAAAGGAAAGGTATCGTCCAGATAGCAAAGAGGCTAACTCTCCAGACAGCATGTTTGAATTAGAGCCACTAATGAAAATCTCATAATGTTCACTATAGTTTTGAGCATAAGAGTTAATCAAACGCTCCCATTGTTGGATGTTCTGAATTTCATCGATAAACAGATAAATTTTTCCGTTCGGTTTGAGTTCATCCACGTAGCGCTTTACGAGTTGATCTAGTTCTGTGTAATCCCTAATTTCATCAAATTCAATGAACTCTTTATTAACAAAGAATATATTTTTTGGAGAAACTCCTTGTTGCATTAAATGATGCGCAATTTGTCGGAGTAGATAACTTTTACCCGTGCGACGTTGACCAACCAATACCTTGATCAATGAATTATCGCAATACTGAAGAATTCTATCCAAATAACCTTGGCGTAAAAATCCCAGTTTGGGAACATGGTTATCCCAGAAATTATATTTACTAAATTTTGAAAAAAAATCTTCCATAGAATAAATGATACACCAAATTTAGTAAATTTTCGCCTTAGGAAGAAAAAAATCCATTGATTCGCTTTGAATCTGTAAAATTTTGGTTTTAGCGAAATGAATAATCCACGAATCAAAAGAAAGGACAACAGGTGTAGGCCGCAGTTCCATGGGATTTAAAATCCCGTGGAACTGGAAATTCTAACATACCGAGCATAACATTCTACCATGTTATAGTTCTTATTTTAATAGGTTCTACTAATTACGTTCTACCTTCACTTGTATTCGCTCATTCAATGCCTCGATCACCAAGAAATATAATCCTGGGGCATAATTTGATAAATCAAAGTGCTGTGTTTCGATAGTGAATTCAGTCACTCGTTGTCCCATTTGATTCCATAGCTGGATGGATTGCACCGCTTCTACTTGAGTAATTCCCTCTACTGTAAACACATCCCTCGTTGGATTCGGATAAGCTACTAGCGTTCGTTCGTTACAAACATTCACGATTCGAATCCACTGCATGACCATTTCATCTTCCGTTGTTTCATACACGTAATTACCTTGAGGTTTGGCCATTATAACCCATTGTTTATTGGCTTCATCCCACGTAGTAGTGATTCGCGATTTTGTTCCGTCCACGGCCTCTTCCATCCAAGTGCCTTCATTTGAAACGCCTTCAGGATGTTTCACCACAATGCCATCTGAAGTACAAGTAACTCCCTGTTCAGGCAGTTGGGAAGAACCAATAGTGATTGAATTTGAATATTTCCAGCACCCATACATGTTGGTTACCTTAACACGGAATGTTCCCGATGAGGTCGTAGTATACGTAGCTTGTGTTGCCCCTTGAATAGCCAACAAGGTGGTACCTAACATCTTATACCATTGGTAGGTGTTCCCAATTCCATTGGCGGTACTCAAGGTAACCGATACCCCAGGACTTACCACCGTACCACTGCTGGTGATTACTGGGTTCGGATTAGGGAATACTTGAATGGTTAAGGTATTCGAAATGACTGCCGATGTAGCTGGACAAGCTTGGTTTGCAATAACCACCGAATAGGTGCCGGATTGCGATACAACCAAGGTTTGTGAAGTTGCACCCGGGATGTTGATTCCATTTTTTCGCCATTGGTAGCTGACCGCATTGGCATTGTTGGCGGCACTTAAGGTAATAGAATTCCCGGCACATAAATTAAGGGAACCGTTCGCTGTTATGCTTGCGGTAGGGTTGATTATGAAGCTCACCTGGATTGGGTTAGAGTACATGACACAACCACTTGGTGTAACAATCTTTACAGTATAAGTTCCTGGGCTGCTGGCAGTAAAGGAAGCACTGTTTCCACCATTAATCATAGACATCCCATTTTTCATCCACGTATATTGGAACCCGGCTCCAATGGCCGTCTGAAGCACCACATTTCCACCTTGGCAAATATTCGTAGGGCCCAAGGCGATGATCGTCGGATTTAAATACGAAACGGTGATGGAATTTGAATTTCCAAAGCACCCGCCAGGTGCTGTAACTTTTACATAATAGGTACCTGCTGTCGTTGCCGTATAGGTGGATGCCGTGGCTCCATTGATTATGTTTTGTCCAAAATACCAT
>JBEGMB010000110.1:0-7730 GCA_041183245.1 Bacteroidota bacterium | reverse complement strand
GTATAGAGGTGTTATCATAGGTCCATTCCGCACTATTAGAAAAATCGTTCGACCAAATGGTTATCCCTTTTGGCTGATGCTTACTGGATTTTTTCGCAATAGTTTCAAATTCGGCATACTTGTTTTTCTTTCCAAGTTCTGATGCATGCTTTTGTGCGCTTACAGCACTGGTAGCAAGAACCACAGCAAATAAAAAGTAGATTTTTTTCATAAGTGTTTTTGAATTATTTAAATATAAAGTTAAAAAAAAAGAGGCCCGAAAGCCTCTTTCCAAAATTCATGAATCAGATTAGTTTCTGACAATCAATTTTTTAGATGATTTAGTTCCGTTTGAATATACGTTCACTAAATACATTCCGTTTCCGAATGCTGCAGTATTAACTTCTACTGTTGCAGTACCGTTTAATGAAGATACAAGCGTGTTATATACTTCTTTTCCAGTAACATCAACAATTGAAATTGTTGCATCTGCACCTGCTTTTCCAGATAATGCAATCGTAGCACTTCCAGCAGCTGGGTTAGGAGAAACATTAAAGCTATTCAATAAAGAATTCTCATTAACTGAAGCATTAGAGAAGTTCATACGTACCATCGCTGTAGCTGTAGTGTAATACCATGTGTTGTCAGTTAAATCTAAATAAAATGTTGTTTGTGCTTCAGATTGTCCACATGTTCCAACGATTAAGTCATCTGTTGCACCACCGTCACCGTTTGAACCAGCAACTACTAAATAAGGCTCACCTGCATTTAACATGAATGCGCCACCTTGTAGTGGTAATGTCAATAATGCATCAACATCATTTGCTCCTAACGTATATGGTGCGGATTCGTCAACAAAAACGAAATCACCAGTTTGCGCATCAATTGAGTATAATTTAACATACATTTCTGTTCCTACGTTAGCACCTGGGTGAATGTAAACATCAATTGCACTAATTTCATCAGCAGCGTACACATCGAAAATATTACCTACTTCAAAACCAAATCCTTGGTTGTATGAACCACTTGCGATATCATCAAGGTCACGTGCGTAAATATTCGTGTTAACTACGATGGTTGCAGCACCTGCAATGTTGTTGTCTGCTGGTGTAGCATCTGTACTATCAATTTGAACTCCTGCGTTTACCGTAATGGTTGCGTTAGCTGCAGCAGGTGTGAACGAAGCGGTACAGTTTGCAGTATCCGAAGAGAATGCAGGGATTAAAGTTGGTGCAGAAGAAGCTATAAAAGCACCTGCTTGAACTCCAAAAGTAGCATTTTGATTTAATAAGCCGTTGTTAGCGATAACTCCTGAGAAATCAATCGCAGTTACTTGAGCGGTTGGGATTTGGTAATACGGCAAACGAGCACCCCATGCACCAGTAGAACCCCAATATAATCCAGTTAATGCAACATCATGATCGTCTGGCGTAGTGATTTTTACATCATCAATAGCCCAAAACCAATCCCATTGTCCTACATATTTAAAACCAATACGAACACTATCCTGTCCACCGATTTCATTAGAAAGATTCACCTGATAATCAGCAGGGTTTGTGGTGTTTGTATTTACAGCCATGTCACCGTTTACTTCAACTTCGTTCCATGTTGCTCCACCATCTGTAGACCAAAGCACATAGGTAGTCTCGGCATAACGACGATGAGATTGCTCGAATTTTAATAATACGTTAGCCTCTGATGTTAAGTCAATGTTTTGATTAAAAACAATTGACGCATTTTGGGTAGCATTACCGCCCGCACCATCAGAATCTATGAATGCGAATCCATTTGCCGCTGTAGTGTGCCCTGCAGGTGCAAGCGCTGCTACTGGAATAGATGCCACATTGGTTGTAATTGTCCAATCTCCTGAAGTATGTGGAGGTGTACCTGTTGGGTCGTTTGAAGTAGTCCAATCCGCTGGATTAGAAAAATCATTTTGCCAAATGGTGATTCCTTTGGTTGGGTTGTGTACCCCTGGTTTCGCTTTTAATTCAAGCGGTGCAAATTTTTTGGTATGTAAAGGCTTTGCTGTGTTTTTTTGAGCTACCCCAACTAAACCAAAAGCCAAAACGCCAAAAAAGCTTAAGTAAACTTTTTTCATGGTAATATAATTTTAAGTTAATTCCTACGTACAAAGCTAATGTTTAAGACGATAAAATCAAAATAAACCGCAATTAGTTTTAATGTGATCGATTCGTAATGAATTCCGCTAACGTAAACAGATTTTGCTTGGGTTGATTGCATTCAACTTTTGCCAATTGATTCATGGCACGTTCTTTATACGCTTGCTGTTTTTTTGAGCAGTATTCTAAGACTCCTGAAGCCTCGTAAAGCGCTTTGATACCCGTGATTTTTTCATCATTTGATGCCATACTTAACCTTGAAAATTCGGCTTTATCTTCATCCGTTGCTTTCGATTGGAAGGTAGTGTATAAAATAGTTTTTTTATCACTCAGAATATCTCCTCCCACTTTTTTACCAACCTTTGCTGCATCGCCAAAGGCATCTAAAATATCGTCTTGAATTTGAAACGCAATGCCAAGGTTTTCTCCGAATTCGTATAAAGATTCAATACTAGACTCACTGGCGCCCCCAATGATTCCGCCAAAGGCGCACGCACAACCCAATAAAACGGATGTTTTAAGACGAATCATTTCAATATAGTCGGCTTCCGTAACTGTATCAATTTGTTCAAAATCCATATCCATCTGTTGACCAATACACACTTCAATTGCAGTTTGATTGAGCATGATACTCAGCCGTTTAAAAGTCTCAGCATTGTATGAAGACAAGGCTTGAAAGGCATGGATCATGAGCACGTCACCGGATAGGATTGCTATGTTTGTATCCCATTTTTCATGAACAGTGGTCAACCCTCTACGAACAGGCGCTTTGTCCATAATGTCATCATGAATCAGGGTAAAGTTGTGAAATAATTCCAGCGCAGAAGCACCGGGTAAACTTTCCTTGCTAGGAATGTTATATAATTCCGCACTAAGTAACGTAAATAATGGACGAATTCTTTTTCCACCAATCGAAATAAAATACCGTAATGGATCATATAAATTTTTAGGTTCAACGGGGAATTCCCACTGGGATATGCGCCGCTCTATCGCAGCAATACGTTCAGAATATTCAATCATTTGCGCTTGATAAGATTAAGCAAGTAGGTGCCATAACCACTTTTAACAAGCGGCTCTGCAATTTGTTTGAGTTGCTTTTTGTCTATAAATCCATTGCGGTAAGCGATTTCTTCAATACAACCAATTTTTAAGCCTTGGCGTTCTTCTATTACTTGTACAAATTGGCCTGCTTGCATTAAAGAACTAAACGTGCCGGTATCTAACCAAGCGGTCCCGCGATCTAAAATGGCGACTTTCAATTTACCCTGTTTCAAATACGCTGCATTCACATCCGTGATTTCATATTCTCCACGCTCAGACGGTCTTAGGTTTTTTGCAATCTCTACCACCGAATTATCATAAAAGTACAAACCAGGTACGGCAAAATTTGATTTAGGGTTTTTAGGTTTTTCTTCAATAGAAACAGCCTTGTTATCCTCATCGAATTCAACTACACCATAGCGTTCTGGATCGCTCACATGATATGCGAATACAATACCCCCTTTGGGGTTAACGTTCCCACTTAACAACGAATCAAGTCCCTGACCATAAAAGATATTGTCTCCTAGTATTAACGCCACCTTGTCTTTGCCAATGAATTTTTCTCCAATCACAAAAGCTTGAGCTAATCCATTTGGCACCTCTTGAACCGCATATTCAAATCGACATCCTAAGTTGCTTCCGTCACCAAGTAGTTTTTCGAAATGCGGTAAGTCATGGGGCGTAGAGATTATTAGAACATCCCTAATTCCAGCACTCATTAAGGTGCTGAGTGGATAATAAATCATCGGTTTATCATACACCGGCATGAGTTGTTTTGATACCGCTAACGTAAGTGGGTGAAGTCGAGTACCAGACCCGCCTGCTAAAATGATTCCTTTCATGCGAAATGACTTTGGTTGCTCAAAGATAGGGAAGTGAGGTGGTCAAACCAAACTAAAGCCAGCGAAACATATCATCGAACATGCGCTTTCCCCAAGGCGTATTTCCGTAGTCTTTTTCCAGTTTCTCTCGAAGCTCTTTTAAGGTAAATAGCTTGTTTTTGCCAATTTCTACGCCCAAGACTTCTGGCTTTGGTCCAACCGAGAAATCAACTTTATCCGCAAAATATATGATTCCACCATCTTCTGTTGCAATGCCTAAAATTGCTCCCGGCAAACCACAAAAACCTTCAGGACCGATAGACGGTAAGATATTGGGAGCATACCACGCATATATTCGCGTGGAGTCGTTCTTTTCATATATGGCTTTGCGGCAATTAAATCCGCAGATGGTACGCTTACTGTCTGTTATTTTCCAAGATCGAACGGGTAGCGAATCTTTTACGTAAACCGATGTACCAAAGAATTGAAAAATGGTGAGCTGTTTATTCGGATTTAAGTATTGGTAATACTCATTTTTGGAAGTTAACCACGCCATGTCATCGGCAGTAGCAGGAGGCAGGTATTTAAACACCGAAATCGTATCGTTAAATGCTAAACTGAATCGATCGTTTTTAATTTTATTGTCTTCAGTTACAAAACGCTTCATCCGCTGATCCGTAAATCGTTTTTGAAGGTTTGTCCTTCGGGTGTAATAAATAGTCCCCTCCGAGTAAAACTGAGCGAATCCGATGGAATCGACCCAGATGAAAAGCCCTATTAACAGTATCTTAATGCCATCCTTCAAAATCATCTTCCTTCGTTTTGTTTTTATTAAATCGATAAGTCAACTTCAATAAGAAGTATCTTGTAATTAACCGCGTATAATTATCGGTTATAATGTTATCATTAACCTGTCGCTGTAGGTTTAGGTTTTGATTCAATAAGTCATAGGCATTAATCGAAACTAACAGGTTTTCTGTTTTTAAGAATGACCGTTGGATTTCAGCATTTAACACAAAAATGTTTCGATTAAAACCATTGGCGCGCTGTGAGTTAATGGTATATTTCCCATCGGCAATTATCTTGAAATTCCAAGGAAGTGTCCATTTAAATTCAGCTTTGTACTCTTGAGTAGAATACGGCATATTTGAAGCAGCGTTGAAGGTACTTTTAGGACTAGAATAAAAATAATTCTGTGACAACTTCACCTCCAATGAATCAAAGTTTAGCTCTAACGATAAGCCACCACCGATACTCGGATTGTAGGTAATGTTTTCAACGTTATTGATATAATTCGTTATTTTAGAGTAATTCGCATTGAAGTTCGGGCTAAGCTCTAGTTTTCGGTCGAACATTGGGAGCCCAACACCGAAAAATGCATTAGAAAAGATATTTCCATCCACATTCTCCGTTTTAGAAATCGTTCTCCCCAAGGCATCAAAATAGGTGTTAGATGCAAAGGCATTGTTGGTTAACGTGGCACTTAACCCACTGTATAAATATCTTCCTGACAAGGCTTCCCAACGGTTAAATTGAAAGTTGAAACTGTGAACATAATTAGGCTTTAAGGTTGAATTCCCCACCTTAACGCGGTTAGGGTTGGTATTGTCCTGTACCGGTTGAATATCATTCAAGGAAGGTTGGTCGGAACGAGTAAAATACTTAAATACCAAGCGTGTTCCCATACTTGGTTTGTAGGTATATGTGAATTTCGGAAGCAGATTACTAAAGTTTTGAAGGATACTTGAATCTCCAATGACATTATAATTGTCTAACTGTATGGTTCTAAAACCAATGCCGAAATTAAACCAGTATTTAGAAGTTTCATAAATCAACATGGCCGTACCACGATTCTGTAATCGTTGGTTTTCAAATTGATTCGATAGGGAATCAACCAATTGCGTGTAGGCACCCGAAAATAAGCTAAAGGTGTTGCGTGTTTGGTATGAATTTCCCGTTTCTAGGTAATACTCCAACTGTAAGCGCCATTTTGCAGCAAGTGGCTCGGTGTACGTTACTATAGCGTAGTTTAAAAAGTTGCCGTTATCATTCTTTTTTTGCTGGTCCACACTGTCTACAAACCCTTGAAAGATATTTTGGGTAAGTAATGAACCTGTGGTTGAGTTGTCTGTCTTGTTTAGAATATATTTTACTTCTAGTTCTCTTCTTGGTTTGTTAAAGAGGCGCATAAGCGTTGCCTCCATGCGCACATTTGTTCCCTTTGAATCGTTGTTCGTTTTTATGTCCGAAGTAAAGGTTGGTATTTGATTCTCGGTAAGGAATTGATTGGTAGTGATGTTTTGTGATTCAGCCATATCAAAGCTAACTGAAGGCTTAATTTCGATGCTTGTTAGCGAATCCAGCTTTGCAACAAAGGAAAGATTCATTTTATGGGATGTATTCGTCGAAATGTTTGATATGGAATCCTTTGTAAAGTATGAGGTGTCTTGCAAGAAATACTGAGATAAACTGCTTTGCGTGGCGTTCAATTGATTTTGATTGAAGCTGTAATTAAATCCAATCTTACCCCAATCTTTAATTCGGTCATTGAAGTATATTCCAGCCTTAGTGGTTTGTGGTATTCCGGTATTTGTGCGTTGACTGCTTTGGTCCCACATGCTCATTCCGCTGGATTCCCGTTCATTTTCTAAGCCAAATTTATTCATGTCGCCTAGCCTGAAATTTGAACGAGGTGTATTAGAACTCAAAAAGAAAACTGAAAATTTCTGTTTTTTATCGAAGCGGTTAAAGAGTAGTTCGCTTTCATAAAATGGAAAGTTAGTTGTTGGATTACCAATTATACCACCATCCGAAGCAATGGATGCTTTCCCAAAATATCCTCGTTTCGCATCGGCTTTCAGCTTTAAATCCATGACTTGAATTTTCTCATCCATTCCAGACGCATTATCCTGGGCTTTCTTTTCATATACTTGAACCGATTCAACGCCTTTGGCTCCAAGGTTTTTAGTGGCAATCGTTGGGTCCGATCCGAAAAATTCATCGCCGTCTACTAAGACCTGACTAATTTCTCTTCCTTGTGAAGTTATTTGTCCGTTCTCATCAATTTTAATCCCGGGTAGTTTTTTTAGTAAATCCTCCACTACGGCATTCTCGGCAACTTTAAAACTGTCTGCTACATAGATTAAGGTGTCTCCTTTGTAATATACCCGGTTCTTATTTCCCTGCACCACAACTTCAGCCAGGTTTTTAACCTTTACTCCCATTCGAATAAAGGGGATCTCTACCGATAATTCATCAGGATTGCCAAATACATACAATGTTTTTGCCTCAAATTGTGGATGTTCAATCAGCAGATAGAATGTATCTAAGGGAACGTTGAAGTTGAATTCGCCCGTTTGGTTGGTTCGATAGTAATCAACAAGTATCGAGTCATTGAGCCGAACCAGCGAAACTACCGCTTTATTTAACTTATTAACCCCGGAAGAGTCGTTTACCACGCCAGAGATTTTAATGTTTTGTCCGAATAAGAAGGAACCTGTGGAAATGAATAAGCCCATTACCAACCAGAGGCGCGATAGTTTATTTTTCATTGATTAGCTTGATACCTGTTAACCCTTGGTACGAGAAATTGTTCATTTCAGTTACTTTGGTGAATTCTACTCTAAGTTTCTTATTGATAAACTGATCATTTTGTTTAACCATCGTTTCAGCTAAGGGGAAATTGTTGTTGTAAGCTATGGCAGATTTTTGTCCTTTTTTTCCTGCTGTACCCACAATGATAAACTTGTACATGTCGGTCTCGATG
>JBEGMB010000109.1:0-2772 GCA_041183245.1 Bacteroidota bacterium | reverse complement strand
ATGTCGCTAACCACTTTTTTTATCCCCAAAATATTGCTTCCTAATTCAATAAATATTAACTTAGCTTACTACCAACTTTGGTCTGGATTTGGGGAGTATTATACAACAATATGCTGGCGATAGAAAAAGAAAAAGACAAGCTACTTATTGATACATACAACCAGGACTTAGCGAAATATAATGCGACTGCTGGATTTTGTACAAAAATGCCTACAGAAGAAGAAGCCAGAGTATATTTCAATCAATTTAAAACAGCATTAAAAGATCCATATAGCGCTATACTAGAAACGTATGGTATAAAAAAAGCAAAAAAAACAAATGAAAAATACCCATGCATTAAAATTGTACAACTTGGAGTTCGGGCAAAGAATAGTTGGGGCGCATACAATAAATCTACCTATTGGGTTGCCGTTAAAGACGAATTAGTTATTGATTATGGAGATATGGAAAACTGGGATGCCTGGACAAGCGATTATTCCCTTTCACTCGCATTTGAAATGAATTCGGTTTCATGTAATAATACGCTTTATACAGAGCCTGTTTATCCCAAAACAGCAGAACAAAGATTATCCCAACCCGTAATGAAAAAGTATGTATTTAAATTTTCTTTAAATTGAACCTTCTAATGATCACGCGGTAACGGAACTTGCATACAACCTTCAGAGATAGTGCCAAGCGATGCCGTTAGATTATTATTTTTAATCACCATTATCCTTCAAGACTTTTTAAAACAGGAAAATCCTTTGCAGAACATCTGTTTTAGTATAGTTTAATGTTCAATCGGAATAACCAAAACCAAACCCACAAGCTATTCTTCCCCCACGGGGTCGTGCATTTTTTTGCTAAACCATCTTTCTATGGGATGGTATCCCTCTGGAATCCTGAATTGCTGATGATGGTTTTATGAATTAGCGTGGCAGTGAACGTCTTTCCCCGATACCAAGGATTATCCTTGATATAGCGGATATCACTTACCCAAACACCCCCCTAACCACCTCCTCCGTGGCTTCCCAATGGGCCATGTGACCCGCATTGGGGATGATGGCAATTTCCGGTGCCACTTGCCCTGCTGCGGGCCTTAACCGTTGGCGCAACTCCTCCACGCTCACCAAGCGGTCGAGCGCTCCGTGAATAAACCGAACCTTGCTGGTGTTTTCCATTACCCACGACGTGTAATCCGTACGTGTGCGCATGGCCAAGGCCGCATAGGCAATCGCTTCCGAGGTCATGGCCTTCGCCTCTTGTTTCAAGGCGGCTATTAGCTTTTGAAATTCTTCGGGCCGAGCAAATAGGTTAGGAATAGCTTCATTAATAAAAAGTTCCTTTCCGATATAGGCGATTCGGGCTACCCGCAGGCGATCCCCTTGTTTGGCCTCGCTGTCGGACCAACAATTCGAATTTAATAAGGTAACATGGCTTGGCTTTGAGATGCCTTTTGGGGTATTGGCAAATAACTCCAAGGCGACATAACCGCCCATGCTGTGTCCAATCAAACGGTAGGCGTCGATCTTTAACAAGGTAAGTACTCGCCCTACCTCATCGGCCATGAACTTCACGGATGGAATCTCGCTGGGATTAGACAAAGGAGATTTTCCATGGCCCGGAAGGTCGATAAGTAGCTTGGTTCCTGGAAGTTCGGCCAAATTCAGAGGTTCCCACATGGTGGAAGACTCTAAAAACCCATGCAAAAAAACCGTGAGCGGTCCTTCGCCGAATAATTCGTAATGCAGCCCCTTAGCCACGGTTCATCAACTCCTCGATTTCCTCCGCTTCTAAGGGAATGTTGCGCATCAAATTGTGTGGCTCCCCGCTGGCCTGAACCACCACGTCATCTTCTAGGCGAATGCCCAGCCCTTCTTCGGGAATGTAAATCCCGGGCTCCACGGTAAACACCATGTTTGCTTGAATTGGTTCATGCCAGAGGCCCACATCGTGGGTGTCTAAGCCCAGGAAATGCGATGTTCCATGCATGAAATATTTCTTGTACGCCGGCCATGCGGCATCTTGATTTTTGATGTCATCCATTGAAATCAACCCCAAGTTCACCAATTGCTCTTCCATTAAGTCCCCAACCTGCTTGTGGTATTCCGCCATGATGGTGCCTGGCACTAATAATTTCGTAGCTTCTTTTTTCACATGAAGTACCGCGTTGTACACCGCTTTTTGACGGGGGGTAAACCTTCCGTTCACAGGAATACAGCGCGTTAAATCCGAGGAATAATTCGCGTATTCCGCCCCTACATCCAAGAGGATTATATCACTATCCTGGCATTGCTTATTGTTTTCAATATAATGCAATACACAAGCATTTTTGCCAGAAGCAATGATGGGCGTGTAGGCAAAGCCTTGGGAACGGTTTCTCAAGAATTCATGGGCGAACTCGGCTTCTATTTCATATTCCCAAACGCCTGGTTTGACAAAATCCAATACCCGTCGGAATCCTTTATCTGTAATGTCGCACGCCGTCTGCATCAAGGCTAATTCCACCGATTCTTTAATCGAACGAATTTTATGCAAAATCGGCGCCGATTTATACACCTGATGGGCCGGGTAATCCGTTTTGACTTGCTTAATAAATCGGTCTTCACGGGTTTCAACTTCCGTGTTGGCTCGAAGGTGTTCGTTGGTGTTTAAATAAATCCCTTGCGCTTCGGCCATTAATTGCTTAAAAATGGTCGGGAATTGATTCAACCAATACACGGTTTTTATTCCCGAAGTTTCAAAGGCTTTCGCTTTGGTAAGTTTCTCTCCTTCCCAAATCGCAATGGTTTC
>JBEGMB010000108.1:0-3894 GCA_041183245.1 Bacteroidota bacterium | reverse complement strand
TGAACGATAATTTCTTTTCTTTTGTTTACGTCCAGAGTACGCATATAACAATCCTTTTTCGATTGCATTTTTAGCGACGGTCCAAACATTTTTTCTACGGCCATAATAACCTTTGGCCAATTTCATCAAGTTCTTTTTCTTAGCTCTTGATGCTACGTGATTTACTGATCTAGGCATACTTTAATTTTTTTTGAGACACAGAGCCACGCTGTTTCAGTGGGCTTGGATTCTGGGTTTCGGGTTAAACATTAATTAAACCAACAACTATTTCATGCAAAGTTGCAATTTAACATTCGCTACATCGGATTCATGAACCAATCCAGCGTGCGTTAAATTACGCTTGCGTTTCGTAGCCATTTTTGTCAAAATGTGGCTTTTAAACGCGTGTTTACGCTTAATTTTACCACTACCAGTAATCGTGAATCGCTTCTTCGCACTGGATTTTGTTTTCATTTTAGGCATTGTTCTACAATTTAAACATTAACTATTAGCACTTTTTATTTCTTTTTCGAATTGATCATTAAGATCATCTTCTTTCCTTCTAATTTTGGCAGCTGTTCTACAATACCAACATCTGCAAGTTCCTGAGCAAACTTCAATAACAAAATCTCACCCCGGTCTTTAAATACAATCGTTCTACCTCTGAAGAATACATAGGCTTTAACCTTACTACCTTCTTCTAAGAACTTACGCGCATGAGCTAGTTTAAAGTTAAAGTCATGATCATCTGTATTCGGTCCAAAACGAATTTCCTTAACTACAATTTTACTTTGCTTCGCCTTCAGCTCTTTTTGTTTCCGTTTTTGTGTATACATGAACTTCGCATAGTCCATGATTTTACAAACGGGTGGCACTGCTTTTGGAGAAATCTCAACTAAATCCAATTCTTGTTGATCGGCTAAAGCCAAGGCTGCGGATAACTTCATTACTTGAGGCTCTTGTCCTTCAATAACTAATCGTATTTCAGCGGATGTAATTTTATCGTTGATTCGATGCTGTGCTTCTTCAACTTTTCTTACCGGCCTTGTGTTTCTTCTCATTCAGTGGTTTAAATATCCTATTAATTCTTTGCTAATTCACGTTCCATTTCATGTTGCACAAGCGCTGCAAATGATTCAGGACTTAACGCTCCTAAATCCCCTTTACCACGTTGACGTACAGAAATCGAATTTGATTCTGCCTCTTTCTCGCCAACAATCAGCATAAATGGGTATTTGCTTAACTCTGCGTCTCGTATTTTCTTCCCTACTTTTTCATTCCGCTCGTCTACGAGTCCGCGAATATCGGAATTATTTAGCAATTCTAAAACTTTTTGCGCATAGTCGTTATATTTCTCGGACACTGGAAGAATTACAAATTGATCGGAAGTTAGCCAAAGTGGGAAATCTCCGGCGCAATGCTCAATAAGCACAGCGACAAAGCGCTCCATCGAACCAAAAGGCGCTCGGTGAATCATCACCGGACGGTGTTTTTGATTGTCTGCACCGATATACTCCAATTCGAAGCGTTCCGGGAGGTTATAATCTACCTGAATGGTACCTAGCTGCCATTCTCTACCCAAGGCGTCCTGCACCATGAAATCCAATTTAGGTCCATAAAAAGCAGCTTCACCGTAGGCAACAAACGTAGAAAGATTCATTTCTTCTGTTGCTTCGATAATCGCTTGTTCTGCGCGAACCCAATTCTCTTCGCTTCCTATATACTTGGCTCGATTCTCTTGATCTCTTAGCGAAATCTGCGCTTTGAAATTGTTGAAATCAAGGGTTTTAAGCACGTAAAGTACGATTTCAATTACTTTTTTGAATTCATCTTTAACTTGATCAGGCGTACAGAAAATATGCGCATCGTCTTGCGTAAAACCGCGAACTCGGGTTAATCCGTGTAACTCACCAGATTGCTCGTATCGATAAACGGTACCAAATTCAGCAAAACGTGTGGGTAATTCTTTGTATGACCTCGGTTTGGATTTAAAGATCTCACAATGGTGCGGACAGTTCATTGGTTTTAAATAGAATTCCTCATCCGGATCTGGAGTTCGGATCGGTTGAAAGGAGTCAGCACCGTATTTTTCATAATGCCCAGAAGTAACATACAAGGCTTTGTTTCCGATATGCGGTGTAATCACTTGCTGATATCCTGCAGCTTTTTGTGCTCGCTTCAAGAACTGCTCTAAGCGGTCTCTTAACGCCGCACCTTTCGGTAACCACATCGGCAATCCTTGTCCAACTTTTTGAGAAAACGTAAACAATTCTAATTCCTTACCAAGCTTTCTATGGTCTCTTTTCTTAGCCTCCTCCAATCGCTCAAGGTATTCAGCGAGTTCAGCATTCTTTGGAAAGGTAATCCCATAAATTCGAGTAAGCTGTTTATTTTTCTCGTCACCTCTCCAATACGCACCGGCAATTGACAACAACTTAACGGCTTTGATATGCCCAGTGTCAGGAATGTGCGGACCGCGACACAAATCGGTAAAACCACCTTGTGTATAAAACGTAATTGTTCCGTCTTCTAATTCCGAAATCAACTCCAGTTTGTACGGATCTTGTTTTTCGGTAAAATAAGCCACAGCATCTTGTTTGCTTACTTCTTGACGGATGTATGGATTCTTTTGTTTGGCTAATTCTTTCATTTTAGCCTCTACCTTTTCCAAGTCTTTTTCCGTGAAGGAATACTCTAAAAAATCTACATCGTAATAGAATCCATTAGTTATTGAGGGGCCGATTGCTAATTTAACGCCCGGAAAATGAAATTCCAAAGCCTCCGCCATGAGGTGTGCCGAAGAGTGCCACATGGTAGATTTCCCTTCTGTATCATTCCATGTTAACAATTGAAGCTCGCATTGCGCTGGCAAGACCTGCATTGCATCTTGAACTGCACCATTTACTTTTGCTGCCAACACATTTCTAGCTAAGCCTTCAGAGATACTTACAGCTACATCTAATGCGGTACTTCCGACTGGATATTCACGTTGTGAACCATCGGGTAAAGTGACTTTAATAATTCCTTCCATAATCGACTACAAAAGTAGTAAAATCAAGGGGAAAAGTAAACGTTAACGGACTTATTTTCTATGAAGTAATTGCTTAACATCCATTTGAAGGGTGCGAATAGAATTTAAGATGCTTTGATCATCCGGAACGATTTCAGGTAATTCTCGGCTAATGTAACAGACAAATTTCCATGCTTCTAAAAGTTCTGAGAAAGGAATTTCATACGGTTGATAATTTAAATTGGTTGAAATGAGGGTTAGCAAACCGGGCTTTTCCGGACTCCTTCCAACTGTTTTAAATACTATCCCTTCAGACTTTGTAACCAGGATATATTGTTCTTCATTTTTCATTGCGGTCCAGTCTTGAATAAACTCTCCAACCACAATTGACCCTTGACTTACCGGCGGCATAGAATCCCCTTGAATTGGGAAGGCTCTATACTTTTTATTTTTGGAAAGAAATGGCAAACTCAGGGTTGGGAAATCCGTAAAAAATTCTGGATCCGCAAAACCTGAGGTATATCCGGCACTTGCTTTTTCTGGTATAACCTCAATCAGTTCATCATTGTTCAGGCTAACAATCGAGGCTAAAATCCGAAGTTCAGACCCTTTCATGCGGTGCTCTGCGCGTTCCGTCAGTATGCGCCAATCCACTTCTTTAAATGTAGAGAAATCTTTGGTAATTAACTCCTCGATAGACAAGCCATAATATGTGCTTATCTGTAACACATTTTCTAGATTGGGTTGAGCAATGTTGTTTTCATACCCGCTGTAGGTTGATCGATTTAAACCCAAGGCAAGCGCAACTTCCTCTTGCGACTTACCCTTTCTTTTCCTAAGAATTTTAATATTTTCTCCAATTAACATAAACTCGATTTTACACAAAATTAAAAAATAATCAATAC
>JBEGMB010000107.1:0-25886 GCA_041183245.1 Bacteroidota bacterium | reverse complement strand
CAATTAACTCCTAAGGCCGACTATTTAGACAGTAGAACCGCTGTGTTAGTCAACTCCGATTGTTATATCGAGTTAGCCGCCCCGCAGCAATCCATGACCGATTATTTCTATAAGAATGCAGATGCGGACGAGGTGTTATTTGTTCACAAAGGCAGCGGTACCTTAAAAACTCAACTTGGAAATATTGATTTTTCCTACGGCGATTACCTGGTGATTCCACGCGGTATGATTTATCAACTTCACTTTAATGATTCGAATAATCGCTTATTTGCTGTGCAATCATTTAATCCGGTGTACACTCCAAAACGTTACAGAAATTGGTTTGGACAGTTATTAGAGCATTCACCTTTCTGTGAGCGTGACATTCGTCCACCTCATGTGTTAGAAACGCACGATGAAGAAGGTGAGTTTTTAATTCGAATTAAAAAACAAGATGTCCTTTATGATTATGTGTATCAGCATCATCCATTTAATGTGATTGGGTGGGATGGATATAATTTTCCGTATGCCTTCTCAATTCATGAATTTGAGCCGATTACTGGTAGAGTGCATCAGCCGCCTCCAGTGCATCAAACCTTCGAAACAACGGGCTTTGTGATGTGTTCATTTGTTCCTCGACTATATGATTATCATCCGGATTCGATTCCGGCGCCTTACAATCACAGCAACATTGATTCTGATGAGGTCTTATACTATGTTGATGGCGATTTTATGAGTAGAAACAACATTGAGCAAGGACAGATCACCTTGCATCCTGCTGGGATTCCGCACGGACCGCATCCGGGAGCGTATGAGCGAAGCATTGGAAAAACCGAAACACAGGAATTAGCGGTAATGATTGATACCTTTAGGCCCTTAAAGGTTACAAAACAAGCCTTGGGATTAAAAGTTGATGGCTATGAAAAGTCATGGATTCATTAAAAAATATTACAATATAACATGGGAGCAGAAATAAAAAATTTAAAAGACATTGCAAACTATGAGTATGGCCTGAAAAAAATCTTCGAAGATGCGGAGGATTTCTTGCCTTTACTTGGGACAGATTATGTGGAAATGTATGTCGGGAATGCGAAACAGTCGGCACTCTATTACAAAACGGCTTTTGGATTTCAATCAGAAGCCTATGCAGGGTTGGAAACTGGAATGAAAGACCGCGTTTCCTATGTATTGCGACAAGATAAGATTCGCTTGGTTTTAACTACGCCCTTGAATGAAGGCGGAGCATTAAACGAACACATTGTAAAACATGGTGATGGAGTGAAGGTTGTTGCCTTGTGGGTCGAAGATGCGACTAAAGCATTTGAAGAAACCGTCAAGCGCGGTGCCAAACCATATATGGAACCTACACGTGAGGAAGATGCTCATGGGTATGTAGTACGTTCAGGAATATATACTTACGGAGAAACCGTACATGTTTTCGTAGAGCGGAAAGGCTATGAGGGGGTTTTCTTACCCGGATATAGAACATGGGAATCGCATTATAATCCAGCGCCTGTTGGATTAAAGTTTATCGATCACATGGTTGGAAATGTAGGGTGGAACGAAATGAATACCTGGGTTGAGTTTTATGCCAAAGTCATGGGATTTGCTCAAATTGTTTCGTTTGATGATAAAGACATTTCCACGGATTATACGGCCTTGATGTCTAAGGTAATGAGCAACGGAAATGGTCGCATTAAATTTCCTATTAACGAACCGGCAGAAGGAAAAAAGAAATCTCAAATCGAAGAATATCTTGATTTTTATAACGGTCCTGGGGTTCAGCACATCGCTGTTGCAACAGACGACATTGTTTCTACCGTATCAGCCATGCGTGATCGAGGCGTAGAATTCTTATATGTTCCTGAAACGTATTATGATGATTTATTGGAGCGGGTAGGGGAAATTGATGAGGATGTTGCGACCTTAAAGAAGCACGGAATTTTGATTGACCGTGATGATGAAGGATATTTGCTGCAATTGTTTACCAAACCAGTGGTAGACCGTCCAACCTTATTTTTTGAGATTATTCAACGAAAAGGCGCACAGTCTTTTGGTAAAGGGAATTTCAAAGCCTTGTTTGAAGCCATAGAGCGCGAGCAAGAGAATCGTGGGACCTTGTAATTTAAAATAAGCATAACAAAAAAGGGAGGCGAAGCCTCCCTTTTTTTATTTAAATCGGTTTGATTCTTATACCGTCATGATGTCCTTTTCTTTGATCTCGAGCACATCATCAATGCGTTTAATAAAACTGTTCGTGATTTGCTGTACATTCTCTTCTGCTCCTTTGGCTAAATCCTCAGAAAGGCCTTCGCTTTTCATGTCCTTAATCATATCCATGGCGTCTTTTCGGTTATTTCGTACACCTACTTTTGCATGTTCACATTCAGCCTTTGCACGCTTAACTAAATCCCGTCGGCGTTCTTCAGTTAACGGCGGAACAGAAATAATCAATTGCTCGCCATTGCTCTGCGGGTTTAATCCCAAATTCGCATTTAATATTCCTTTTGCAATATCATTTAATAAGGGTTTCTCCCACGGTTGTACCACAATGGTCCGCGCATCCACGGTATTAACATTGGCCACTTGTTGCAGGGGCGTCATAGAACCATAATATTCAACCATTACGCCGTTCAACATGCCGGGACTTGCTTTACCAGCCCTTACTTTGCTTAATTCTGCTTCTAAATGGACGAGAGTCTTTTCATTGGAAGACTTGAACTCGTCAAAGATCATATCTAATTCTTCTGTCATCGGACTAATTATGTACGAGGGTTCCTACTTTTTTTCCTTTTAGTAAATCTTTAAGATTGCCTGGCGTATCCATATCAAATACGATAATTGGCAGGTCATTTTCTTTACAAAGTGTAAACGCCGTTAAATCCATAACGTTTAAGCCTTGTTGATATACTTCGTCAAAGGTGATTTGCTCATATTTCTCAGCACTGCTATCTTTAAACGGATCGGCAGTATAAATACCATCTACTCGAGTACCTTTTAAAATAACATCTGCATTAATTTCTATGGCTCTTAAGCTAGCAGCAGAATCTGTAGTAAAGAATGGGTTTCCAGTTCCTGCGCCAAAGATTACAATTCTTCCTTTTTCCAAATGACGAACAGCTCTTCTTCGAATAAATGGTTCAGCAATGGCTTTCATTTCTATTGCAGAAAGTAATCTGGTCTGCAAACCGACGGTTTCCAAGGCAGATTGCAAAGCCATGGAATTAATCATGGTAGCCAACATGCCCATATAGTCGCCATGGGTACGATCCATACCGCCTTCTTCTGCTTGAACGCCTCTAAAGATATTTCCACCGCCAATTACAATGGCAATTTCAATACCCATTTCATGGATTTCTTTGATTTCAGCGGCGTAGTTCGCAAGGCGTTGATTATCAATTCCAAATTGTTTTGAACCCATTAAGGATTCACCACTGAGTTTTAAAAGGATGCGTTTGTACTTCATGATTGGATTCAAAGATAATTAAAATGCTGTTTTTAGTGCAAAAAAAAACCCCGTATTATCGGGGCTTAGTATTAACTTAAGGAAAATCTTCGGAAATCCGTGACGGTAAGTCCTTTCTCCGTAGTATTTAAAAACTGCTCTACGGTCAATTTGTTATCTCTAACGAATTGTTGGCTAAGTAGTGTATTCTCTTGGAAGAATTTATTCAAACGACCCATAGCAATTTTTTCTGCCATGTCTGCCGGTTTCCCTTCTTGAATAGCCAATTCTTTACCAACTTCGATTTCACGCTCAATGGTTCTAGCATCAACGCCATCTTTATTGATAGCAATTGGGTTCATTGCAGCAACTTGCATTGCTACTTGACGTCCTGCTTCAGTTGCATCTCCAGAGGCGCTGTTCAATACTACCATCGTCGCTAATTGGTTACCCGGGTGATTGTAAGCAACAACACTTTCTCCGCGCATTACTGCATAGCTAGAAAGGTCTAGTTTCTCACCGATAACACCAATTTGTTCTGTGATTTTGTCTTCAACACTTAATTTACCATCATATGATAATGCTTTAAGTGCTTCTGCTGATTCAGGTAAGTTCGCAAGTGCAATGTCAACTAATGATTGAACAAGAGAAACATATCCTTCGTTTTTTGCAACGAAATCTGTTTCACAATTCAACGCTAATATAACTCCTGCTTTTCCATCTGCAGTTGATTGTGCAAGGATAATTCCTTCTTTGGCTTCATTATCACCGCGTTTTGCAGCAATTTTTTGTCCTTTTTTGCGAAGGATATCAATGGCTGTTTCAAAATCACCGTTTGCTTCCACTAGGGCGTTTTTACAATCCATCATACCGGCACCGGTTTGCTGTCTTAATTTGTTTACGTCTGCTGCTGTAATTGCCATGACTTAAAAAATATAAATGTTAAATAATTATGCTTCTTCTGTTGCTGACTCTTCGGTAGATGCTTCTTCAGTTGGTGTCTCTTCAACCGCTGGAGCTTCTTCTACTGCAGGTGTTTCTTCTACTGCTTCTACAACAGGTGTTTTAACAGCTGCTTTCTTTTCAGCTACTGGAGCCTCAACAACTACTTCGTCAGAACTTTCATCAGTTGAATCACCTTTCATGTTCTTGCGATCTTCAAGGCCTAGTTGTATTGCGTTACAGATTTCATCCAAAATTAACGCGATAGATTTAGTTGCATCGTCGTTAGCAGGGATAGGGAAATCAACCAATTTAGGATTTGAATTCGTATCTACAATTGCAAAGGTTGGAATATTCAAGCGTTTTGCTTCAGCTAAAGCGATGTGCTCTTTTAAAATATCAACGATGAAAATAGCTGCTGGTTGACGTGTCATATCAGCGATAGAACCAAAGGTTTTTTCTAATTTCTCACGTTGACGTGACTTGAATAATTTCTCACGTTTGTTTAAGGTATCCCACGTACCATCCGATTTCATTTTGTCAATTAATGACATTTTACGGATAGATTTTCTCGTTGTTTGAAAGTTGGTAAGCATACCACCTGACCAACGCTCAGTAACGAATGGCATATTTACTTTAGCTACGCGTTGCGCAACAATTTCTTTCGCTTGTTTTTTTGTGGCTACAAATAAAACTTTTTTACCTGACTTCGCGATTTGTTTCATCGCAGCAGAAGCTTGTTCTAAATGAACAATAGTTTTATTTAAATCGATAATATGGATGCCCTTTTTCTCTTCGAAAATGTAAGGAGCCATTGCTGGATTCCATTTTCTTTTAAGGTGACCAAAGTGAACTCCTGCTTCGAGAAGTCTTTCAAATGTTAATTTTGACATATATAATTGTTTACGTTCCTAATTTAAAGCAATTGTTGAGGGTTGAAAAAGGTACTCAACAATTTGGATACTAAACCTCCAATTCTTCGATTAACGTTTCGAGAACTGGAATTTCTTTCTTGCTTTCGGCTGACCTGGTTTCTTACGTTCTACCATTCTTGGATCACGTGTCATTAAACCTTCAGCGCGTAGTGCCGGTTTATAGTCTTCAGATATTTCAACCAATGCTCTTGAAATCCCTAAACGAACTGCTTCCGCTTGTCCGTTAATTCCTCCACCATTCACGGTAACTTTAACGTTGTATTGTCCAACGGTATCAGTTAATTCAAACGGCTGGTTAATTTTGGTTAACAATAAATTTGTAGGGAAAAATTCAGAAACTGGACGATTGTTAATCGTTACTTCTCCTTTACCTTTTGAAAGATAAACACGCGCTACGGCGGTTTTTCTTCTTCCTAAAGCATTTGTAATATCCATGAGTTATAATAAATTGTCTAAGTTCAACACTTCAGGTTGTTGCGCATCATGCTTGTGCGCAGATCCCTTGTATACTTTTAAGTTGGTGTAAATTTGACGTCCCAACGTATTTTTTGGTAACATTCCTTTAATCGCTTTTTCAATTAAACGCTCAGGATGTTTCTTCAACATGACTTCGGCTGAAGTAAATCGCTGACCACCTGGGTATCCAGAGAATCTTACGTATTCTTTATCTTCTAACTTGGTACCAGAAAAAGCAACCTTTTCTGCATTGATAATAATCACGTTGTCCCCGCAATCTGCATGAGGTGTGTAACATGTTTTGTATTTACCACGCAGCACCTTTGCTACAACACTAGCCAAACGACCAACATGTTGTCCTGATGCATCCACAATGAACCACTTTTTTGCTGCAGTAGCAGTGTTTCCTGAAATTGTTCTATAACTTAACGTATCCACAATCTTAATAATTTAATTGTAAAACCCTATTTTAAGGGGGTGCAAAGATAGAAGGAATGTTTTAATAATCCAACCCGAGTTGTAAAAAAAGTGCAATTATTTTGATTTAAATGCGCTGATCGCATTTCGCGTAAATTCACTTAGTACCAATCTACCACTAATTCCTGCGCGTTCTTCTAATAAATTATCCCAATGCGAGGTGCCTTGCCAAAAGATTTTTTTTAGGTCTTTCATGGCTTCTGGATTTGAATTAGAAAGACGCACTGCAAGCTTCTCAACAGCTTCATCCATGGCTTCAATGCTGTCAAAAACTTCGGCATAGAGCCCTTTAGCTTTTGCCCATTCTGCACTCCGCCATTCTGTTGCATTAATGGCTAATTCACTCATTGCCGACAGCCCGATTTTTCGTTCAACAGCCGGTCCGACAACAAAAGGACCTATTCCAACGGCTAATTCTGAAAGTTTTACTTCTGCTCGTTGCGTAGCAAAACAATAATCTACAGCAGATGCTATCCCTACACCACCACCAACAGCTTTTCCTTGCACGCGGCCAATGATTAATTGATCCACTGTCCTACACGCATTAATTACTTGCGCAAAGCCTGAAAAGAAAATCTTGCCCGTTTCTAAATTCTCAATCGCAACCAATTCGTCGAAACTTGCTCCTGCACAAAATGTTTTATCACCAAGGGATTTTAAAATGATAACACGAACTTCCTTGGATGAACCTATTGAACGGATTTCATTTGCTAAAGCTCTTAATATTTCGCCTGGTAATGAATTGCTTTGAGGGTGACCAAAAGTAATGGTTGCTATTCCGTTTGCAATACTACTGCTTACTGAACCGTTTTCCATATTACTTGAGTGTAAAACTATCTGTTCCTATGAGCTGGCCTTCGCAATAAACTCTAACCTTGTAGTTCCCTTTGCCAACTTCGATCCCTTTTAAATCGTAGTAGATCGTTAAATCAATGGCCTGATTGTTATAATCAATGTCTTTTTTGTCTGAATATCCTTGTTGTCCATTTTCTGTTTCTATTACATAGTTTGCTTTACTTTGTAATACTTCCCCATTGGGCCCAACAATTTGTAAATAAACAGATTTCCTACCGCTGCTAGCAATTTGATTTTCGCCAATGGTAAATGATGATCGCATCTGAATTACATTTTTGGCTTTGGTTGTTGGTTCTGTGGTATTGTTTAATTTCATGCGCAACGCCTCCGAATTAAATCCATACGCTTGAAGTTTTGCTCCTTTCTTGAGTTGTTCTGATTTTTGTTCAGCGTCTTTTTTATACGTATCCCTTTCGGTAGTCGTTTCAGTAAGCTTGGTGTTTGTTTCGTCAAGAACTGAAGTTAATTTGATGTTTAATGTATTCAATGAGTCTATCTGCTTCACATAGCCTCTCATAATCGATCTTAACACTTCATTCTCTTTCTTTAAATTGAAAAGTTCACGAGCAGATAATTTCTTGTTCGTATTTAGTTGGTTCAATAACTGAGAAATCTGCGCTTTTTGTTTATTCAAACTGTCTGCTTTGCTTTGGTCCATTTCGATTAATCGATCGTAGGTATCAAGCATGTTCTTAAAATCTGTTTTTAAATCATTCGACAACCCACCAACATACCCTTCTAACATCTTATTCATACCTTCCATATCGGATTTTAAAATCAAGTTGTCATTCTGACATTGATTTAATTCGGATCGCTTAGCGGACCACATAAAGGTTAGTGTCGCTAATCCAATCAGCAAAATACCGATTACACTGTAGAGTAATAAGTTAGACGATTTTGATTGGGTTTCATTCATGATAATGTATTTTAAGCAAAGGTAAGATAAAACAATTTAAGTTCCATGTGATTTTTGGACTGAAACATAACGAACAAAGCGTAAAATGGATGCTTCGCCGACGGCTGTAAATCGAGAATCACTGCTTGCGGGGTATGGTCCCCCATGATGCATTTCCGGAATAACGGCCACCCCCGTAGGCACACCAGATAAAATTACTCGGCCCGCCATGGAACATGCCAGATTGAAAAGCGTTGATTGCTCTGGGCTCTTTCCGATTATTGTTGTGGTAAGTTGTCCGTCAAGTTTGGTAAGTGTATGGGCTAACATTCCGATATCATTATATTCAGACAACACGCAAAACGGACCAAAAACCTCTTGCCTTAATGTTTCGAAATGGTTTAATTCTGTGTTTTGTACATGCATAAATCCTTGGGTTACCCTAAATTCTTGGTCTTGCTTTATGTATAATTTGCCCGTATTTGTTGATTGAATTTCATTAAGTCGTGTTTCATACCTGCTTTGAATGGTTGGATGCAACATCGGGTGGGTTGGCGTTTGATTAAATCGCGCATTCAACGTTTGAATGGCTTCTTCAATCAATGCGCTCGGACAAAAAATGATTCCGGGTTTTGTACAAAACTGACCCGCGTCCGTTGTTATTGAATCAACCAAGGCATGTAAATGAGCTGTTAGGTTCTCTATATCTGGTAGGATGACAACTGGATTTAAACTGCCCATTTCAGCGAAAAAAGGAATCGGGTCCTTGCGGTTTTGGATGATCCGGTAAAGTGCCATTCCACCTTCAAAACTACCGGTAAAACCGCAGCCTTTGATTCGTGTATCTTGAACTAAGGCCTGCCCAATACGATACCCGTTGTCCAATACATGTCCAAAAATTCCAGGATGTAACTTGAGTTTACTTAGTGTATCACGAATGATTTCCGAACTTAATAAACTGGTTCCTGCATGGAAGGGGTGACCTTTAACAATTACCGGACATCCCGCGGCGAAAGCACCCATCACATCTCCTCCTAAGGTGGAATAGGCTAGTGGAAAGTTAGATGCACCAAATACGGCTATCGGGCCTACAGGTATAGGTTTTTTTGAAATGACTCGGTCCGCTAATATGGATTCTGTACGCTGCTGTTCAAGTGCAATTGCTGCATCTCGATACACGCGCAGTTGGTTTAAGGTGCGTTCAAATTCTATTTCAAATCGAGGGCGGCCAAGGCTGGTTTCTGACGCGTATACCTCAAACAATTCTTGTTTACGAACAACAATTTGCTCGTGAAGTTTATTTAAAAGATTTGTCCGAACGTTTATGTCAAGTAAAATACCTGAATTATGTGCATCCGATGCTTGTTCGAGACATTTGGATAAATCATCAAATGAAGAAACGGGATAAGAAATCGGATTAATGGTGCCTGTGCGACAATGATATGTCTCAATAAAATTAGGCAAGCACTTAAACCGCTTCTACGGTAAAGGTATACGATTCCATGATGGCGTTTGCTAGCATTTTCTTACATGCTTCGTCTACGCGTTCTTTGGCTGCTTCCATCGAGTCTGTTTCAACAAATAAGCGAATATGTCTTCCGATTCTCACGCCTTCTATTTCATGCATTCCAATGGATGACATGGCGTGGGTTACTGCTTTGCCTTGTGGGTCTAATAAGGCATCGTGTGGCATTACGTCTATTTCAGCTTTGAATTTCATGGTGCTTCGTTGTGTTGTGCTCAATAATGGATAAAATCACATACAAAATTACAATTATTGGTAGTGCGTAGATTTTAAAAACAAAAATTGTTATCAACGAAATTCCTAACAAAAGGTATTGATAGATATTGCTTTTCAGACTGAAATTCTTGATTTTTAAAGAAAGTAAGGGGATTTCGGAAATTAACAACAGTGGAAATACTAATGCGGTACATGCCAGAACTAGAGGGTCTAATACCCATGGATAAGACGTTTCAAGAGGGGTGGTGTTTTCAAGTCCGATTTGCCAATACAGCAAGGGGAAGAACAAAAAGAATATGGTACTGGTCGGAGTAGGTACTCCAATAAAGCGATCTGTTTGGCGGGTATCATTGTTGAATTTAGCCAGTCGAAACAAGGAAAAGAAAGGTATGCTGAGGGCACACAAGCTTAACCAATCGGTATAGTTGTGAAATTGGAAATCATGAAATTTTAAGTACGTGGCTCCCAAGTTCCCATTAAGTCTTAGCTCAATGGTAATAAACATCAGGATTCCGGGAGCTAAACCAAATGATACCAAATCAGCCAATGAGTCTAGGTCTTTACCAATCGGAGAGCTTATTCCAAGTTTTCTTGCTACAAACCCATCAAAGAAATCGAATACCATCGCCAAAATGAGGAGTAAAGCACTTATTTCTAGCCTTCCAAAAAAAGCAATAATAATTGCCATTACGCCACAAATAAAGTTGCTCGAGGTAATTAAATTCGGAAGATTAAACAACTTCTGACCCATTTCATTCATTTCGAGCGAAGGTAATTCAAAAATCGCTTATATTTATCGAGTTAAATCTTTCTTTACACAATAAATGCTGTTGTTTCAGAGTTTACGAGGCCCAAATTTTTATATGAAATACATCATTCTCTCCCTTCTTTTAATTCAGTTTTTCTCTGTAAAAGCCCAGGCGCCCAAGTACTCTAATGAATTCCTTCATCTTGGCGTTGGAGCTCAGGCTTTTGCTATGGGTAATGCGGTTGCAGCTTCTTCCGAAGATGTTACTGCAGGGTATTGGAATCCTGCAGGCTTAACGAGCGCCACGGAATGGCTCCAAGTATCGGCAATGCACTCTGAATATTTCGCGGGCATCGCCAAATATGATTACGTGGGCGTTTCGCATTCACTCGGTAAAAAAGGCGTTCTTGGCTTTACCTTCCTTCGCTTTGGGGTAGACGATATTCCCAATACCACACAACTTATCGACAATGACGGTAGAATTAATTATGACAACGTGACCACCTTTACCGCGGGTGATTACGCGTTTATGGGGTCTTATGCAAAAGCCTTGGCCGTTCCTGGGTTATCTCTTGGAGGAACTGTGAAAATAATTCATCGTCGAGTGGGAGACTTCGCGAAATCTTGGGGGTTTGGCTTAGATGCAGGTGTAAAATATCGCCTTAACTCGCATTGGAAATTTGGCCTTGTAGCCCGTGATGCCACATCAACGTTTAATGCTTGGATATTTAATCTTTCTCAGGACATGCAACAAGTATTCTTGTCCACGGGCAATGAAATCCCTACGAATGGACTTGAATTATCACTACCAAGATTCATTACTGGAATTGCTTATAATCATTCGATTGGCAATCCAGAAAAAGGATTCAACATTGCAGCCGAATTGGACATCGATGCTACGACAGACGGAATGAGAAATACACTGATTAAATCCAATACTTTTTCGCTTGACCCGCACATGGGTGTACAATTGTCCTTCAAAGAATTAGTTAAGGTCCGCGGTGGGGTTTCTTCCATTCAGCAATTTAAGGCAATCGATGGCTCAAGCAGTTGGGGTGTTCAACCAAATTTAGGACTCGGTGTTGGCATTAAAGGATTCAACTTGGATTATGCATTTACGCGGTTGGGTGCAGCAGAGGCAGGGTATTACACCCATGTGTTTTCATTGAAGTTCAAATTAAGTCAGCCTAAGAAAAAGTAAGGATGAAACGGTATTTAAGTGTCATATTACTCTTTTTTACCCTTCAAGTTAGCGTTAATGCCCAAACCTTCGGGAACGAATGGATTAATTACAGTCAAAAATATTATGCGTTTCCTGTACTTCAATCTGGAATTCATAAGATTTCGTATCAGAATTTATTTGACGCAGGGATTCCTGTTTCTTCCATTCCGATTTCAACCTATCAGGTGTTTGGAAAACAAAAGGAACAACCTTTATACATCATCGATGATGGGAATAATGTCTTGGATCCGTATGAGTTTATCTACTTTTATGCCGAAAAGAATGACGGCTGGCTCGATTCAACCCTCTATGATAACCCGTCGTGGTTAGGCAATCCAAAATACAGTTTATACAACGATACCATTCGCTATTTTTTTAGTTGGACAAATGGTTCAGCGGGATTAAGGTTTACCCCTGAAAATGATATTGATTTCGCGAGTTATCAAACCGCTTCGCATCTCCTGTTCGAAAAGAGCATGGTAAATGCACAAGCATATAATGAAGGGGAAATAAGTTCGCAGTCCGCAAGTTCCTTGTTTGTACCTGGAGAAGGGTGGGGGAGTCCGATGCAAAATGGTGCCTCGGGTTATTCTTGGAACTATTCCGCCACTACATTAGATAATTTATATACCGGAGTTGATGCGCCTCTAATTCAATTAAAATCGGTAATTGTTGGGGGCTCTAACGCGTATTCACCAAATTTATATAATCATCATACCCGATTAACGATTGGTCCTAACAATAGTGTATTGCTGGATACCCTGACTGTTGGTTACAATGCGATCAATGTAACTAAACAAATTCCGGTTTCTACCCTTTCGGCCAATGGCGCCACAAATTTTAAGATCAACATTGTAGGCGATCTTGGGGTAGCAACGGATTATCAAAGTGTTAATTATTGGTCATTTCTTTACCCGCGAACCATGGCCTTGTCGGGGAGTAACAAAAGCGAGTTTTTGATTCGAAATGAACTCAATCAACCCAAAATTAAATTGGCACTCAGCGGGGTTAGTATGACGAATCCGATAGCCTTTGTGTTTGGTTCAAATCCAAAGGTGATAAATGCTGTTTTTACAGGGAACACCTGTCAATTACTCGTGCCAAACGATCCGATTTACACGAGCCAAAAGGTGGTTATTCAAGCAACATCAGCCGTTAATTCAATCCCTGGTTTAACTCCTGTAACACCATCAGCTACATTCACGAATTTTTCTGCTGTACCCAATTTGGAAGCTTCCCTACTCTTTGTTTATCCTAAAAAACTTGCATCGGGTGTGTTTGATTATGCAAATTACCGAAGTTCACCTGCAGGTGGGGATTATAATGTGATTCTTGCAGAAGTAGAAGAATTGTATGACCAGTTTGGTGGGGGAATAGTTAAGCATGTTAATGGAATTCGTCGCTATGCCCAGTTTATGCACAGTTTAAGTCAGCAAAAACCTGTCGGGTTATTTCTTATTGGAAAAGGAATCCGTGAGGCGAATGTGGCTACTACGCTAGCAACTGGTCCCGGTGCCCGCGCCAATGTGTTGAATTATTCTATGAATTTAGTTCCGTCTTTCGGTCAACCTTCCAGCGACCAAAGCATGACCGCCAATTTACCGGGTACAGACAAATGGACACCGCTAATTCCTACCGGTAGGATTTCCGTAAATAATCTGGTGGAGCTAGCGCTTTATTTGGATAAAGTTAAAGCCTTTGAGCTTGCGCAAGATTCTACGTCCATGTATGATTCGCCCAGTAAAGATTGGCAAAAGCATCTGATTCACTTTGCTGGCGGGGGCAATGCCAATGAGCAGTTTATATTTCAAACATACCTTAACGGAATGGCGGATATTGCCGAAGATGATTTTTTCGCGGGAACCACAACACGAATTGTTAAAGAGTCTGCTAATCCATTAACGCCGGCGCAAATTCAAGGCATTTCCGATCGAATATCAGAAGGTGTAAGCGTAATGAATTTTTTCGGCCACGCATCTTCATCTCAAAGTGGTTTTGATTTGAACATTGATGATCCTCAGCACTGGAATAATCAAGGTAAGTACCCCTTGTTAATTGCAAATTCATGCTACAACGGTAATATTTTTTACAGTGTACCAACGAAATCAGAACAGTTTGTTTTAACCCCTAATGCAGGAGTTATTGCATATCTCGGGACGATTAACTACGGTTTTTCGGGTGCGCTAAATGACTACTCTAATCAATTCTATCGGCAGTTTAGTAAACACAATTACGGTGGGACTATTGGCGAACATATAAAAAACACGATTGATTCCGTAATGAACATAAATCAACCGTTAAGTACTGAATCGGTTTTCCAACAAATGACGCTCCACGGCGACCCAATGTTGCGCCTTAATCCACACACAAAACCGGAGCTTGAATTAACGGAAGATCGTGTTTCGTTTGGTCCGGATGATATATCATTAACTACCGACTCGCTTGAAATTCAAATTAAATTGCGCAATTTGGGTCAATCCATCCCAGGTGATTTTGCTTTAGAGATTTTACGCGACTTCCCGGGTTCAACGGCCGATTCTAGTTATGTTTTCACCATCAACGGGATCGATTATGAAAAAGATATAGCGCTTAAACTACCTTTTTATCCCCTAATCGGTGTGGGCTTGAATCAATACACGATTACGGTGGATATCCCAAATTTTAATGATGAGGTCTACGATGAAATTAATAATAACCGCATTGTAAAGTCATTTAATATTCGAGTAGATGGCATTGAACCAGTATTACCCATTGATTTTGCAGTCGTTCCACGAGATACCCTTGCCGTATTTGCATCAACCATTGATCCCTTGGCCCCTGCGAATTCTTATCGCTTTGAATTGGATACGAGCCATTTGTTTAATTCATCGTTCTTAAGGTATGCGAACGTTAACGGCACCGGTGGTGTGAAGTCTGTCAATTGGAATCAATGGGTGCGGGTTTCATCCAATTCCTTGGACCCGGTTTATTTTTCGGACAGTGTGGTGTATTATTGGCGCGTTGCTGTGAATAACAGTCCCTTCGTTTGGAAGAAACGTTCATTTCAATACATACCTGGAAAAGAGGGCTGGGGTCAAGATGATTTCTTTCAGTTTACAGACAACTCCTTCACAGGGATTTCAATGAATTCTCAACAAGAATTGCGTGAATTTGTCCCGATTCAGAAAGGCATTTCTTGTTTGGTTAAGGCGGCAACTACCGCTCCTGAGATTTATGACAATGCGTGGTATTTAAACGATGAACAGCAAGAATATGAGGTGTGTAATATGACGCCGAAATTGCACGTAGCAATCGTTGATAAAGCCACTTTGCTTCCATGGGAAACACGATATACATATCCCAATGGCACCGTGGTTAATCCGGGTAATAATTTTGGAAATGCGAATGATAATTCCGGGTGTAAACCGCGGTCTATGAAGTATTTTACCTTTCATCAAAACAGTGCGGTGCAATTGGCTGCATTCCAGAATTTAGTTCAGAATGTGGTTGAAAATGGAGATTACATTTTAGTGTATTCTCCGATGACTACGCGCTACGATTGGTGGAATACCTTTGCTCCGACCCTGTACCAAACCTTCGCTAGCTTGGGTTCCGATAGCATTGTTCAAGGACGGCCAAACAAGCCTTTCATCTTCTTAACCAGGAAGGGTGACCCCTCGTTTGTTGTGGAGAAATTTACTCAGGCTACGGAAGATATTCATATGGATACTGTGATTTTTGGTTCTCAATTGGTTGGATATGAAACTACTCCGTTAATCGGACCCGTAAGCGATTGGCAGTCTCTCTTTTGGAAACGGGATCCTTTAGAAGTTCTTCCGGGTGATTCCACACGTATGCGTGTTCAGGTATACAATACCGTTGGTGCCTTAGATCACATCATTGATACCTTGATGACTCCACACGATTCTATTATTAACCTCAATAATTTAATCAATGCAGCGCAGTTTCCTTATGCTCGGCTAAACGCTTTTTATGCGGATTCAAATTTTCAAACACCAGCACAATTGGATTTTTGGCATGTGGTATTTGCGCCGCTTCCGGAAGCGGCGATTGATCCATCCACTGCGATGTTTTGGTCTGCACAAAACGATTCAATACAAGAAGGACAACCTTTAAATTTTGCGGTGGATATTCGCAATATTAGCGAATTCAATATGGACTCACTGCTCGTAAGCTATTCCGTAATTGATGAAAATCAACTCGTTCATCCGATAGCGTATCCTCGTCAAGCGCCGCTTTTAGCCAATGGGCATCTATATGATACCATCACCGTTCCAACCTTGAATTTAACCGGTAATAATTGGTTGCGTGTGGAAGTTAATCCTTACACGGATCAAAGTTTTACGCAAAATGACCAGCCCGAACTAACACATATTAACAATGTTCTTCAGATGGCCTTTACGGTTGGTGGAGAAGATGTGAATCCAATTTTAGATGTCACCTTCGACGGCCAACACATTCTAAATAATGACATAATTGCTCCGCAAAGTGAAATTCTTATCACCTTGAAGGATGATAATCCGTATCTCATTATGGATAGTGATGCCGACACCTCGTTGTTTGCGATTTACTTAACTGATCCGGATGGTGAAATGCGAAAAATACCATTTGTAGATGCGCAAGGTACGGTTGTAATGGAATGGGTTCCGGCCAATGCGACGAATAAAAAGTTTAAGATTTTATATCCGGCACTTTTCACTAAAGATGGTACCTATACCCTGCTCGTGCAAGGGCAAGACCGTTCTGGAAATCTTTCCGGTGACTATGAATATAAAATAAGTTTTAAAGTGATTCATGAATCTTCGATTACTGAAGTAATGAACTACCCGAACCCGTTTAGTACAAGTACACGATTTGTTTTCACGCTAACAGGTTCCGTGTTGCCGGATGAAATGCTCATTCAAATCATGAACATTAGTGGAAGAGTCGTTCGAGAAATTACTGCGGATGAACTTGGTCAACTACGAATTGGGCGTAACATCACCGATTTTGCATGGGATGGCAAGGATAATTACGGAGATTTATTGGCGAACGGAGTGTATTTATATCGCGTTGTTGCTAGAAGTGGGGGGCAAGAAATAAAGCACTTGGAATCGGGGGCAGACCAATATTTCCATAAAGGACTCGGTAAACTATATATTTTACGTTAAAAGAATTTACAGCTCAGTATTGCGGTATCGTCGCCGTAAGGTAATTCACCCTTCCATTCATCCAATTTTGAAAATAAGATGTTGTTCATGTCTTCCATCTTAAGGGATGAAAAGGCTTGCACATTTTTTATCATCCGTTCTATTCCAAACTGTTCTCCCTCGTCATTTTCTAATTCGACTACACCGTCTGTATACAGTACCAAGGTGCTTTTAGGTGGAATTACAATTTTACCAACTTGTAGATTTGGAAGTTCATCTAACATTCCAAGTCCAATGCATCCATCGTGAAGGAGTTGATATTTTCTACCCATTAAAAGAACAGGCTGATTATGGCCGGCATTGATGTATTTTAATTTACGTGTGTATGCGTTGTAGTGGGCAATAAAGAAGGTGATGAATTTTTCTCCCTTGGCAGCGCCCATCACCTTTTTATTTAATTCTTCAATAAGGAACGAAAGATCGAACCGCTGGTACCTAAACAGGGTGCGTAAGGTTGCTTGGAAATTCGCCATGAGCAAAGCGGCCGAGATTCCTTTTCCAGAAACATCTGCGATACAAATGATATATTCTTCATCTCCTAAGGGGATGAAATCATAGTAATCTCCCCCGATTACGTGCCTCGAAATATACTTAGCCGAGATATCCATTTTTCGGTTGGAAGGTAAGTCTGATGGGAAGAGTAGTTTTTGTAATTCAGAGGCTGTTTCTAAGTCACGGTTGATCATGTCCTTAGAAATCAATCGGTTCGTTAATCGCTGATTTTCAATAGCAACGGCGATCACATTGGTTAAGGTCTGTGCAAATTCCAGATGTTGTTCTTTTTCGGTATTAGCTACAGCGTTTTCAGATAACAGTAAGTAAGCCAAGGGATTTCCTTTGTGAAATACCGGAATAATGATATTGAATTCACTAAGTAGGCTGGAGTTAGATTCTGCTACGATGGTTAATTCTTTAATGCGTTGCAGTTGATCAAGATGTGAAGTCAGGTCAATTTTCCCTTTCATTCCAGATTTATGGAGGATTTTCCATCCATTAGAATTGGTAATCAACACGAATTTTCTGATGCTTAGTTGTTCCTTAAGAATAAAGGAATAAATATTGAGTAAATCGTCGACAGAAGATTGGGTATTAATTGCTGAGGTAATAGACAGCAATGAATTGAGTTTCAATTCATGTAATGCGAGTTGACGTTCAAGGGAATTAATTACACGTTCGCTCATTGATGTTTTCTGAGAAAATCGGGAAGTTGTTTTAATGCGGCCATTTCTTTGAATTTTTCTCTCACTTCACTGCATGGACTTCCAAAGTAGGTGGCATTTCCTGCAAGGCTTTTTGAAATTCCACTTTGGGCTAAGATGACTGTATCATCACCAATATGAATTCCGCTTGCGCAGCCGACTTGTCCCCACATGGTTACTCGGTCGCCAATATCCACGCAACCGGCAATCCCTACATGGGAGGCAAACAAACAGTTGGCCCCGATTCTGGTATCATGTCCAATCTGAACTAAATTGTCGATTTTAGTACCCTTTCCAATGTAGGTGACATCCGTCACGCCGCGATCTATGGTACAATTTGCTCCAATTTCCACATGGTCAGCAATTTCTACATTCCCACAACTAAACATTGCCGTGTATTGCTGGTTCGACTTTTTAAAGTAAAATGCAGTGTGTCCGATTACCGTATTTGGACCAATTACTACATGATCGCCAATGATGGTGTCATCCATGATGCAAACCCCTGGAGCAAGTTGGACATTAGATCCAATTGTTACATTCTTTCCTATAAAAACTCCGGGATATTCCGCCGAACGGTTAAACGGGGCACGTTGTTTTTGTGAATATCCGAACCGTGTGATTTGGTTGAAAATATCAAAGGGTTTTTCGGTAATCAACAGACCTTTTCCTTCAGGACATTCAACTTGCTTATCTATAATGATTACTGTAGCATTCGATTGCAGGGCTTTGTCATAGTATTTCGGGTGATCCACAAATACGATATCTCCCGGTACCACGCGGTGTATTTCATTAATTCCAGTGATTATTAATTCAGGGGAACCAACTGAGGTGCATCCGAACTGCTTTGAGATCGCGTCTAAGGTGTATGGAATATCAAACTTCATGTGTATCTTGAAGGTATAAAAATAAGGACATCCGTTACGTGAAAATTGCAAGGAATAAATAGTTATGAGTCGTTTTCTGTTAGTTTATTTGAAAATTACTTCAATAGGGTTTGTTTAATTCATTTGATTTACTACCTTTGTACTCCTATTTTGTATCATGAAAAAAGAAATACATCCAGACGATTACCGATTAGTAGTGTTTAAAGACATGTCTAACGATTATGCATTTATTTGTCCATCTTGCGCTCCTGCAAAAGAAACCATTCAATGGGAAGATGGAAATGAGTATCCGTTAGTTAAATTGGATATCTCTCACAAGTCTCACCCATTCTTCACTGGAATAGCTCAGTTTGTGGATACCGCCGGACGTATTGACAAGTTCAAAACACGTTTTGGTCGTACGATGAAATAAGAACCATTGGTTTTACCATAGTTAAAAACCATTCCGTTTCGGGATGGTTTTTTTTTGCACGATTGTTTAATTGAATTTTGCCGTAGCGCGTTGAAGTCTATCGAGAATGGTTAACCCAAGGCCTTCGTCCAACGGCTTTTCAATATAGATTGCATTGAAACCACAGCCATCCATGGTAATTAAGGTATGGTATAAATTCCGAGCTACTTCTTTTAAATCACCGTTGGAACTTAATATCATACATGGGGAAGAAGGAAAACCCTCAGGGATACTCTGTATGAAAATATAGCCTGTATTTTCTTTGAATTTAAGATCCTTCGTTAGGTAGTGCAGCGGGGTTTTTGTTGCATAGTGGTATTTCACCATGCCCGGTGCTAGGGGTGATTGTTCGGCTTGATTTTTTATTTCTGGAATATATCCTAAGGTTGCGGAAAGTTCATCTAAATCAATACTTCCTAAGCGATAAACAATAACCCGATCGCCATCCATACCAACAATGGTAGATTCCAAGCCATAATGACAGGTCCCACCATCTAGAATTAAAGGGATTTCTCCATTTAATTGAGCTAAAACTTCTTGAGCCCGTGTTGGACTAACCGACCCATATTTATTTGCACTCGGTGCAGCAACGGGAAAATCAATAAGATTCAACAAGGCCAAAAATTGGGGATGTGATGGGAAGCGCACAGCCACAAGCGATGAACCGCTCGTAATTTCGTTAGGGACTGAGGCTGTTTTTGGTACGAGGAAGGTAATTGGTCCTGGACTAAAATGATTGTATAAAACCTTCAATTCACCATGAAATTCCATAATATAGGAATCCGCTTGCTCTAAATTCGCAAAGTGTAAAATCAATGGATTACTTGTTGGCCTTTGTTTTACGCTAAATATAGTTGAAACTGCTTCTGGACTTAGCGCATTTGAGGCTAATCCATACACGGTTTCGGTTGGTATTCCAATGACTTGATTCGCCCGAAGTGCATCAGCAGCTTGCTTAATATCCGTGGTTATTTGTGTAATCACGAAACAAAGATAACCGATATTTTTTGGGCGCTAATCGTGCTGTGAATCTCTTGTTAAAAAAAAAACTTCGGACCCTTGAAGGATAGGCCAACAAGGTGTATCTTTGTCTTGTTTAAAACCATTCTAAATAAGTGAAGTTAATTTTAGCAGATAGCAATCAATTGATTCGGGTAGGTTTAAAGGCTACCCTTTCAGGGATGTCTGAGATAAATTCCATTACGGAGCTAAATAACGGAAAGCAGTTAATTGATTTTGCTCAGCAAGGAGGAATGGCGGTAGTGTTAATTGACTATACGGCAGAAGGATTTGATATTGATCATGTTACAGCTGCGCTTCGCTTAAATCCTGAGTTGAAATTTATTGGTTTAACTTACCTCCAATCTGCACAAACGTTAGTGGATGCCTTACGGGGTGGTGTGATGAGTTACATAAAAAAAGATTGCGATCTTCAAGAGATTCATGATGCTGTACTTGAAACCGCTAAAGGAAATAAGTTTTTTTGTGGTAAGATCCTTGAAACCATAAATAAATCAAATTTGGATGTGGATGATATTGATCATGGCAGTTTAACCTGTGATCCGGTCATGATGTCTGAGCGAGAAAATGAGATTATTGTCCTTATTGCTGAAGGCTACACCAATGATCAGATTGCGGAGATGCTATTCTTGAGTAAACATACCGTGAATACGCATCGCAAGAACATCCTCTTTAAACTGGGTGTGAAAAATACGGCCGGAATTGTTATGTATGCTGTAAAAACGCAATTAGTTTCGCCGAATAAATTTCTTTTTGCGGCTAATTAAAGCGACAAATAAACTTTAAATTCACCCTGCGTTGGGTTAGGTAATTTGGAATGCTATAGTACTTTCCTTCCACATCTTGAATCCATTGTTTTGACAGTACATTATTTACCCCGAGTAAATTGAAAATTTCCAGAGACAACATAGATTCCGGTACATGTTTGTGCCACCACCCTTGTTTTTTACTTACCAAGTTATAAGATAAGCCTAGGTCAACACGGAAATAGGCCTTCATTCTAAGGGTATCTTTGTAACGATCTCCTCCTGGAGGACCATAAGGTAAAGGTGCACCGTATTGTAATCCCATTTGTACGGTAAAGTTTTCAAATCCTGGCATTTGATCTTGAACTAAGGCACCTACAGTTAAGAACTGATCGGTTGGACGTGGAATGAACCCCGGGAAGAACGTAGCACTATCCACCACTACTTGATCTTCACTGTATCCGAAAATTATTTTCTCTCCAGCTGCATTGTAATATTCTTGGTACGAATCATATTTCAAGTTTTCGCGCGTTTGCATGACGCCAAGTTTGAAAAAGGATTCAATCCCGGGAACAAATTCTCCATGCACGTTGAAGTCAATTCCAGTGGCATAAGCTACTGCATCGTTGTTCGCATAATACCGCGTTCGCACATTTTCTATTTCATATGGATTTACGTCCCACAAATACTTGTAAAATATTTCCCCAGAAAATTTAAATGGCCGTTCCCGTTGCCACATGTTGAAGAATACATCCGCACCTAACACGGCATGAACAGATTTTTGAGATTGTACCTTGGTATTTAAGTTCCCATCCAGCGTTCGAAATTCACGATAGAATGGCGGTTGGTAATAGGTTCCTGTAGCAAAGCGATAACTCAGATTTCTTCGAACGACTTTGTTGTTTCGCACCATGTATGCGCGGGGAAAATAGGTGGCTGAAAATCGTGGAGTGAGATAAAATTCGTTATTAACGGACGTGTATCCAGCCCGTCCACCCAAAGAAAATGCAAATTTTGACGCACTTTCGGCAAGGGTTTCGGTGAACGTTTTGATGATTTTTTTACCGTCGATTTTTTGTTTTTGTTGCACAGTTACGCGTTCTTGAAAGCGTGTGTGTGATTTACTATAATTCCATTGAAGATAGCCGGTAGCCTTATGGTTTACAAGGTTTAAATTACTCTTGATGGTTTCAAATAACTCCACTTCATTTGAGTTTCCTTGCGGAACGCTGTACCCTGCGGAGTCAATCATTTTCCACTCGCTTAGCACATCCCCGAAACGATCTAATTCATACCCGGCGCCCCACAAGAGCTCAGAACTAACAAATCGCGTTCTGTACATATCGATGTAGTCCTTTTTAAATACATACGAACCTTCATGATATGCATTAAATATTTGTGCATTCAAGCGATTTCGTGCATGGTTTAAGAAGGTTCCAATTCCTAATACGGCAATAGAATCTCCATACTCTTCTTTGGACGGATCGGTTTCGAGTTCGTTGATGTAGTATTGACCTTGAATATCAAAATATTCACGTTCATCCGATTGAAAACCTGTTAGAAAAAAACCAAGTTTGGTTTTTGTATTAGGGGTAAAGTTGAGTGAGGTTCCAACCATTCCTGTTTGAAATCGCGTACTTTCTTTACCATCGAAGTAAATCCGAAAGGAATAGGCTTCATTAGCCGTTCCGAAATCAGTATTCGATGTTTGTGGTGCAAAGCGGTAGTTATTGGAGGAATAGTGAGCTAATACCGACCACGTAAGTTTTGGATTAAGCTGGTACTCTCCAAGAAATTGTCCATCTGCAAATACCGGGTTATAGGCCCCTTTGGTAGGAAGTGAATTAAGAAAATACCCATTTGATCGATAGCGTGCTCCCGCGACATAAGTGAATTTTTTTCCCAATGTACCTTCCACATGCGCTTCTTCACTGAGCAGGGAAAGGGCCAATGAGCTTCTAAAAGCAGTTGGTTTTTTGTAGGTGATGTCGAGCACAGAACTCAAGCGATCGCCATATTGTGCGTCAAAGCCGCCTGCTGAAAATTTTACTTTTTCTACTAAGGCTGAATGAATAAAACTCATGCCTTCTTGTTGTCCGGATCGTGTTAGAAATGGGCGATAAACGAGGAATCCATTTACATACACTAAATTCTCATCATAATTACCGCCACGTACATTATAGTTGGATGTAAGTTCGTTGTTTGAAGTAGCTGGTTTTGTCAGTGTGAGGTATTTCTCAACCGAAATCATTTGCTGTAAGTCAATGGTTGGCAACTCAATTAAATCAAAGGGGTCCTCTTTAATGCGTTGAACTACCACCGTTTCACTCACTTGGATTTGAAACAAGACGGTTGGGATATAAGTCACTGGACTTTTATTAACCACGATTTGACGTTTTTCTTGGTATGCTTGATAGCTAAATAACAACGAAAGCGTATCGCCGAGCACTGCTTCAAAAGCGAATTTACCCTTGGCGTCTGTAGTTGAAAGCATCGTTACATGTTTCAGATCGGTGATGGTAACCTCTGAAATTGGCTTCCCTTTTTTGTCGATACAAATTCCCTCAACAGTTACCACTTGCCCGAAGGATTGGATAACAATTAAAACAAAAAAGAGGGTATTGAAAAGCTTCACAAGACAAAAGTAAACGAAAATAGGCGTGGAATTATTTTTCGTTGGCAATAATACGTAATATCCTGAGTGCTTACTTGCAAATTACGGAAGAAAAGTTTTATATTTGTGCCCCTGAAATGGAGGTTGTAGCTCAGCTGGTTAGAGCGTCGGATTGTGGTTCCGAAGGCCGCGGGTTCGAACCCCGTCTTCCTCCCAAGGTTCTTTAATGAACAAGAACTTATCCCGATTCGCAGCAGTGGTCGGGATTTTTTTTACCTTTATTTGAGATCGTTGCATATGAAAAAATTAGTTTTTGTTTTTTGCTTCATGCTGCTCTATGCCTGTCAAGCTCCAGAGAAAAAGGATGATTTTGGATCTAGTATCGTTGCAGACTCTGAAAATGAACAAGCCCTTGACGCTACCTTGGAAGAGGCAAAAAAGGAAGAAGCTGAACGTAAAAAAACGCTCAGTTCGGTTGGTTTTGACCGCATGCTTCATGACTTTGGAAGCATAATAGCAGATGCCGACTATACCACTACATTTACAATTAAAAATACAGGTAAGAAGCCTTTATTAATCTACGAAGTAAAAGCTTCTTGTGGGTGTACAGTACCAACCTGGAATAAGAAGCCAATTGAACCGGGTACTAGCGATCAAATAGAGGTTACATTTCATCCCGGAAAGTCACAACTCGGTGAGCAAGACAAAACTATTTCTGTGATAACAAATACTTCACCGGGTGTTGCTGTATTGCAATTGAAAGCCTTTGTGAATCCTAAAAAATAAGCCATGAAAATTCATGTAATTGAAACCGGTCTCTTTAAACTTGATGGGGGAGCTATGTTTGGGGTAGTACCCAAAACACTGTGGCAAAAAACCAATCCGTCCGATGAGAATAACATGTGTACTTGGGCTTTGCGTTGCTTACTGATCGAGGACGGTAAACGCCTAATGTTGATCGATACGGGCATTGGAGATAAACAATCAGAAAAGTTCTTTTCCCATTACCATTTGCAAGGAAATGATACCTTAATTGGTTCCATTCGGAAGGCAGGATTTCATGAGGATGACATTACGGATGTGATTCTTACTCACCTTCACTTTGATCATTGCGGAGGCGCGATTGCTTGGAATACGCAAAAAGACGCCTATCGTCCGGTGTTTAAAAATGCGATTTATTGGAGTAATGCATCACATTGGCAATGGGCAACCATTCCAAATGCCCGTGAAAAAGCCTCTTTTTTAGCAGAAAATATTCTCCCGATTCAAGAAAGTGGGCAATTAAAGTTCGTAGAACGAACCGGCTCATTTAGTAGAGAGGTTTTTCCAAACATTGACCTTTTATTCGTGGATGGACACACGGACAGCATGATGATTCCTCACATTAAATACAAAGGGAAAACCATTGTCTTTATGGCGGATTTATTGCCGAGTGTTGGGCATATTCCCTTACCCTATGTGATGGGATATGATACCCGACCCTTGATTACCCTGGAAGAAAAAGGAAGTTTTTTAGATACTGCCGCCACAGCGAATTATGTGTTGTTTTTAGAGCACGATAGCGTCAATGAATGTTGTACCCTTCAGCATACGGAGAAAGGTGTAAGATTGGCCGAAACCTTTGCTTTTTCCTCACTTTAGTGAAGTCGCCTGCCGAGATAATTGAGCTAATGTTGGCTGGAGATGCCTACAGCAAGGGATTAGGTATGGAAGTATTGCACATTGAGCCTGGTAAATGTAAAATTAGAATGCAAGTGAATGAAGGAATGGTGAACGGTTTCAAAATTGCGCACGGAGGAATTACCTATGCACTAGCGGATTCAGCAATGGCCTTTGCTTCGAATGCACATGGATTTCAATGCGTGAGTATGGATACGGCGATTTCACACATTAAAAAAGTTCACATAAACGATGTATTAACCGCCTCTTGTACTACGCTTTCTCGAAATCGAAAAGTGGGGATTTATGAAGTTAAGGTAACGAATCAATCGGATGAGTTAGTCGCTCATTTCAAAGGAACGGTTTTAATCTCGGACAGGGAATGGTAGTTCTTTTTTTGTCGCACCCTTCGATATGATTCGACAGGCT
>JBEGMB010000106.1:0-7408 GCA_041183245.1 Bacteroidota bacterium | reverse complement strand
GATGTAGGGGGTTGAAAAATTACGGATTTTCTTAAATAGAAAACTAATCTGTCGTATCCTTTATCCTTCTCATTTGCGGTGAAAAAATATGTTAATGTCCGCAAATATGCGGTGAATAATTAATATATTTACCGCATAATGTGAATTCAACATGCAAAAATACATCTACGAATATTCAAATTGGCCTCAATTTTACTGGAGAGAAAGGGAGATTAGTGCCTTGTTCGGTGAGGTGCGTAACTTGCAAGGCCGCTTATTCGCACAAATGAACATGCTTGGGTTTTCTACTAAAGAACAGGCCTCTTTGGCTACAATGACCATAGATGTACTCAAAACTTCAGAAATCGAAGGTGAACACTTGGCATATGAACACGTGCGCTCTTCCATAGCCAAACGGCTCGGGATAAATGTTGGGGGCTATTTACCGACCCAAAGAAACGTGGATGGGGTAGTTGAAATGATGTTAGATGCAGCTCAGAATTATCAAAATCCACTTACTCATGAACGGCTATTCGCTTGGCATGCGGCCTTATTTCCAATTGGCTACAGTGGTATGCTAAAAATAGACGTGGGGTGTTATCGAAACGGAGAAATGCAAATTGTTTCAGGAGCCTTAGGTAAAGAACGCGTACACTATTTGGCGGTTCCAGCCGTCAATGTAAAAGCTGAAATGGATACCTTTCTGGCATGGCTAAATACGGATCAAGGATTAGATCCTGTGATCAAATCGGCTCTTGCCAACTTTTGGTTTATTATCATACACCCATTTGATGATGGAAACGGCAGAATTGCACGAGCAATCTCCGATTTGCTTTTAGCGCGAGCGGATAATACCCCCGATCGATTCTATAGCATGTCGAGTCAGATTATGTTAGAACGAAAACAGTATTATGCAATGTTGCAAAAGGTCCAGTACAGTAAGGGCGACATTACAGAATGGATGCACTGGTTTTTGATGTGCCTAAAAAATGCCTTGTTGAGTTCGCAAGAATCGTTGGATATGGTTTTAAAAAAGCATGAGTTTTGGAAAATACACGAGCAAACCGAACTGAACGAGCGGCAACGGAAAATGTTGAACAAATTATTTGAGAATTTTGACGGCAAATTAAAGTCTTCAAAATGGGCGAAAATCACCAAATGCTCAGCAGATACTGCACTCCGAGATATCAAAGATTTAATGGATAAAGGAATATTGCGTCAAGAAGAAGGAGGCGGTCGAAGCACTAACTATGAATTGATAGCGCTTTAAGTCCCTTACCGTATCACAGTGATGTGACCCGAAACTACCTTGTTGTCATTGGTAGTGAGCTTGTAGAAATATACGCCTGCTTCAAGGTCCTTTCCGTTAAGATCTTTTCCACTGAAGGGAGCACTTGTATTCGTCATTTCATACACGATATTACCCCAACGATTGAGAATAATCAGATCAAAGCTTGAGCAATCAACAAATAGATTGTCGAGGCTTAATTGATCATTCACTAAGTCTTCATTTGGGGTAATTACATTAGGTACAGTTAAATTTTCAATAGTTACCGAAGGCAGAATAGTAAACGGCAATGTCTCACTAAAATCGCAGCCATTGGCGCCTTCCAATGTGATGCTTGCCACATAAGCTCCTGGATTTAGGAAGGTATGTGTAAAACTAGGAAAAGTAAAGTCACCTACGCCCGGTATATTCCAAGTTAATTGGTTAAATGTATAATTGCCCAAAGTGAGATCCACTTCAAATGTTCCTACCTGTCCACACGAGGCCACCATCGACGGAACTAAAATAGGAACTGCCTGTATGGTGAAATTAACTGTATCGCTCGAAGTACATCCTGCTTCACTTGTAGCTAGTAAAATGGCTTGGTAATTTCCGGGACCCGGATATACGTGATTTGTATTGGGGTTTGCTCCGGACTGACCATCGCCGAATTGCAACGTATATACGCAATTGGTGTTGGGCGGGGCATTCGTGACCCAATTGAGTTGATTAACGAATTGAGCGCTTACCCCATCGCATTGAGGGGCAACACTCAAATCCAATGCAGGATATGGGTTGAAGGTTAACGAAAATGTATCTGCGTCTGTACACCCATTATCTGTTGTCAGTTGTACCCAATAGGTTTCTGTGCTGTATGCAGGATTGTTAGCACTTACATTAGTTATACTAGTTCCTACACCACAAGTACCTGTTTGATTATACCATAAAACAATATGCATCGGGTCCAAGGGATCGGTTTGAATGCTTGTATTAAAGTTCAGAACATCGCAAGTTGTTATATCACCTGTGTAGGTAATTTGTGGAGTAGCAAAGACCTGGATTGTGTCATAAGCCATCGTGGAAATACAGTTTCCTAAATTTGAATACAATTGAATGGGGTAGGACCCTGGCGTTAAATCAGGGACAGAAATTGAATCATTTTGAATCAGGGGTCCGCCGTTAAAACTCCAGTTATATGTTAGGGCTCCATTTAAGGTAGTTTCGGCGAGGAGTGTATCTCCTAAACATAGGGGTGAATTAGTGTTGATCAGCGGAGTGTTCGGTGTAGAAATAATGGTAATTGCCACGGTATCAGGGATCAACTCACAGGCACCTGGATTGTATCCAGAAATTATGTAATTACCTGATTGTGCAGGCACGACACCGTATAAGGTTAAGGATGCACCATTACTATTAATTCCGAGGGGTCCTGTCCAATTGTACGTCGCACCGGGGAGAGAATCGGTGGTAAGCATTAAGGTATCTCCACTGCATAGTAGGTCGTTGGCAGCATCAATTTCATATTTGTAGGCTGCAAAGTCTGAGAAGTACCCATAACGACAACCTGAATTTGCTCCACCATGAATAACCCCAAGATGAAATTTGGCGCTTGGATTTTCTAAGCGACTAGCGGCTTGAACGCCAATGAATCCACTTCCATCTAATTGCGCGAACATCCAATTGTTATTGGTGCCAGGAACCGGTTGAAAAATACCAGGACCTACATTGGCTGCTGAACCATTTAAGGTAAACGAATTTTCTCCGCCAGCGGGTACCAGAATATTCATCGCAAAAAACTCATTCGTAGAACGAACAAAAGCCACCGTGTTCGAACCCGTACAAACAACGGGAGGAACAATCGCGCCACCTACCTCACAACCAAATCCTGTGGTATGTAACACGTATATGGGCTTATCTGCTTGTATGTAGGCTGTTGGGTTGGATTGGGTATGCACATATAGGTTCGTGGTATTCAATGTTCCTACACTCACCCCATCTATGGTAAGTTGCGTGTTATTTTGCGTGGCTACAACATACACCTTGTCCGGTCCATTCAAATAACCTTTGAGTGTTACATATTCTTTTCCTGTCACAGGGACAGGAATGGTTTGATCCCCCATTAAATCGGCACAGCCACCATAAGGTGCACCCGACATCGAATCGTCTTTAATCGTAATGGCTATTGGCTTATCAGAAATCACGGTTGATCCCGAAAGATGCAGATTCCCTGCGATATTGGATGCCTCTGCACTATAGGTTTCGCCCATGTTTAAAACGATAATAAATGGCGCACCAGCGGTATGTCCTAAGATATCGCTCGAAGGAACGATGGTTATAGTCGTATTGTTTTGGGTTGCGACAATATCAAAGCCTGATCGAGCATAGTTTGCATTGGTCAAAAAGGTTTGAGCGCTGATGATAAAATTGGTTCCGAGGGCATTTTTTCCCTTTAATGTGAAGATATCGGGATTGCAATTACATGAAGTAACTACTTCATAATACGCCATAATGGGTGCAGTAGCTTTGATTTTAAACCCATAATTCAATACCGAATTCGCGGGTTTGTTTTCAATAATATCAATCCACGGAGTTAGATCTAAGGTTTGCGCTGCATTTGCCCCTAAATTGATTATTTGGGGTGGGAATCCCGGATTTGCTGGTTGGGAAATCGTAATCGTAGCTGGAGTTGCCAAGGTTGCAAATCTGAATACAATCGGGCGATCACCGTGGCTTTGAGCTATTTCAGGAGCTACAAACCAAAATAAGGTATCCAATTGTGCACTCGCCTGAAATCCAAGGAAAAGTGCAAATAGTAGTAGGTAGAATGATTTCATTGCATAAATTTAATCAAAAATCAACTCATCTAAAAATATCCAAGTTGGGTTGCCAGCACCTAAATGCCAATTCGGACAAACACCTTGATTGCGTAGGGTATATCGAATATATTTTACGTTTTCAATTACTACGGATTTAACTACACTTCCCAGTCCTTTTTCTTCCGTTTCTTTTGTGGCTGTTCGTATATCGAATTCCGCTGCAGGTCGATAAGTTATTCCGTCATTTGAGGTTTCAATGAGAATGTGACTTGGTTCAAAAATCCAGGAGTTCAGGTCTTTTAGCCAAGACACACCGAGTGAATTTATCGTTCGGGCATCTTTAAACGATACGACAGCAACCACGTCCTTTCCTTGAAATCCTTGCCAATCACCCGTTCTAAAGTCGTTACTGCCTCGGATTTTATCGATTAAGGTATTTGGTCCTGCTGCTGCGTAAGAGGGGGCATAGGCGGTTTGAAGTTCGAGTTGAGAGCTAGCATCTGTTTTGGTAAACGTCGAACTAAGGGTTGCAGAATAACTAAGTTCCTTTCCGTTTTTATTGAATCCACGTACATGCACTTTGGCCGATTTATTCAGCGTAAATGGAAGGGTATATGCTTGCCATTTACCCATGTGTTGGTTCTCTTCAATCGCGTATTCGATGCCTTGATTTTGTCCAGGTATTGTTACCATTCCCATTTCAATTGAAATAGAGTCGTTGAATATTCTATTTGCCGTATTTATAAATGGAACCGGGATAAATTGACCAGGTATGTTCATCGGAATATCAATAAATTTTAAGGAAGAATTAGGTTCATCTTGCATTTCAAATTCAAGTTCACCACCTAGCATCAGCTGCGCATGATCGATGTAGGATATTTCTGTCCCGTTGTAGCGCACCGCACGGATGTACTTTCCAGATCCTCCGCTGCGCTTTATTGCGATAGATTTACCGTTTTCTAACCTGATACTTACCTTGTCAAATAGTGGATGTCCTATTTCATAACGTGTACTTCCCGGTGCAATTGGGTAAAACCCTAACGCAGAAAGTACATACCATGCACTCATCTGACCACAATCTTCATTACCTGCTAAACCATCCGGCGCGTTATGATACATCGTTCGCTGAATTGAATCCACAAAAAATGAAGTCTTCCACGGGGTTGAAGAATAATTATATAAATAGGCCATGTGATGCGATGGTTCATTGCCATGGGCGTACTGACCAATTAATCCAGTGATGTCCGCCTGTTCGCGTCCTGATAAACTACTGGATGTCGAGAACAAGTTATCTAACCATTTGGAAAGTTCGTTCTTTCCACCCAAAAGATGCGTGAGAATATGTGGCTGATGCGGCGCATAGAGCGAATATTGCCAGCTGTTTGCTTCCGTGTAATTAAAATTTACTTCAGTTGGATCAAAGGGAGATACCCATTGTGCACCACGCCTTGAACGCATAAACTTTGTTTTCGGATCATAATGATTGATGAAATTTAATCCAAGTTGATCGTGTGTTGCGGCAAGTTCCTGTTTATTCATTGCACGTGCCATTTGAGCAATACACCAATGGTCGTAGGCATATTCGAGCGATTTTGATACGGATTCTGATTCCCAATCCGATGAGATTAGTCCATAATCACGGAATAAGGTCTTTCCAAATTCGTTCAGATTTGACGTGTAGTCCATGGCCTTTAACGCATCCTCTGCGGAATAATCTCTAATACCTTTTACATAGGCATCTGAAATCACTGAGGCACTATGGAATCCAATCATACACTCCGTTTCGTTCGCAGCTAATTCCCAAACTGGAAGGTCTTTTCCTTCGTTAAATTGTCGTAGAAAAGTTTTTATGAAGGCATTCGTTCGCTTCTGATCAATGATCGTAAATAATGGGTGTGTAGCGCGATAGGTGTCCCACAAAGAAAACACTGTATATTGAGGCACTTTCTGATCAATCGTGTGAATTTGATAGTCTCGTCCGCGGTATCTTCCATCTACGTCTGAAAAGATATTGGGCGCCATCATCGTGTGATACAAGGCTGAATAAAATATCGTTTTTTGAGTGAGATTATTCGATTCCACTTGAATTTTAGACAATTCAATTTGCCAAGAATTTTTAGCATCCGCCGTAAGTTTTTCAAAGCCTAATCCATCGGTTTCATGAAGGAGATTTTTTCTCGCACCTTCTTCGTCCACTGCAGAGATACCCACGCGTAATTCAATCACGGTAACCTTTTTGTCAAAGTGAAGAACCAGTCGATGCTTTCCTTCTGATGTAATTTTTTCTGCTTTCGTAAAAGGTATTGAAGAATTAAGCGCGAAATAAAAGTACTGGAGTTTTGCCCAGCCTTCAGATTTACGATACCCACTAATCTCTTGGTTACCATTTACGGTAAAGCCTGCATCAAGTACCTTGTCGCGATAATCTAAATCCAATACGATGTAGCGCTTACCTTTGCCCTTAAAGGTGTATTTATGAATCCCTGTACGTTGAGTTGCTGTTAAGCTCACATCTATATTCCCATCAATTAAGTGTACCTCATATAGTCCGGGAGTAGCCCTTTCGTTTTGATGATTGAATCTTGAGCCATAGCTTGCTTTGGATAGATAGGAAGGAACCGCCGGATAGTTACCACAAACCGGAGTTACCAATAAATCCGCATAATCAGGAACGCCGGTCCCACTTAAATGGGTATGACTAAACCCATGGATGATGGAGTCTGAGTAATGATAGCCACCGCAACCATCCCAACCTTCCATGCGGGTGTCTGGACTCAATTGCACCATCCCAAACGGAACCGTTGCGCCTGGAAAGGTATGCCCATGTCCGCCTGTTCCAATAAAGGGATTAACATAGCTGAGTAGGTTTGGGTCAACGTTTCGAAGGGGATTAATTAAGGAATGCGCGCGATCACTCGCTTTTTTTAGCTCTTTAACTTGTGCACCAAGTAGGATCGGAATAAAAATTAAAAAACCTAATAACTTGTTTTTCATAGGGTAAGGTCTGAATACTTATTTTTTTTCTTTAAAAAATAATCAATTACAATGTTGCCTTTATAACGACCCAACGTAGCATTTTTTTTGTTCGTACGTTGCGAAATTAATCGAGGTAAAGACGTGTAGAATGCAAGGTGTGCTTTTAGCACTTGGAATAACAAGGAAGGTTTTCCTTTTAATAAAAACTGAACTGCGGCGAGTCCATCCCAGAGCATTCGGATGAAAATTTTTCCCGGCCAAAAGCCCGTTTCATTTTTAGCCAACATATATAAGTTGTTGCGAAAATTCAAGAAAACTTTAGTGTTCGATTCATAGGAAAGGGTTCCACCCCCTAAATGATAAACTGTAC
>JBEGMB010000105.1:0-7704 GCA_041183245.1 Bacteroidota bacterium | reverse complement strand
GTTTAGTGATACGATGGGTGCAGGTCCAAACGATGACGTGGTATTATTCCAAGCGCTTGGTGCATTTGCAGGAAATTCAAACGGATGGCAAACAGCTTCTATTCCAATGGACCCGATTCCTGGTGGAATGGGAACTGCGAATAGTGTAATTGTATTAGCAACATCATCTATCGGTGCGGCATTTGGAACTGGAAATGGGATTCCTAACAGCACCTTGTGGATAGACAACGTATCAATTGCTGGCGGTGCGAACGTAATTGAATTGGCTGCATCTGTGAATGTATACCCTAATCCAACAAATGGATTATTAACCTTTGATGCTTCAGAAGCAATTTCAGGGGTTGAAATCTACGGAATGGATGGTAAATTAGCCTTGAGTGCAACGACTGCAAACGTTGACATTACAAACTTACCAAATGGAATTTATCATTACAGTGTAATGACAGTTTCAGGTAAATTATTAAAAGGAAAAGTTTCTAAAATCTAAGAAACACTTTTGAAAATACTAAAGCTCGCTTCGGCGGGCTTTTTTTTATGGGTTATATATCTTTCCCAAACGAATGAATATCCCCGTGATTCTCTTCGATTTTATCCTTGATGTATTGTATAGACTTGGCCAGCATGAATAGGTCCGGAGTAGCGTGTTTACCGAGCCATTCCCAACTGTCGTTCTCGTGATCCACCGCACGGCCAATATGAAACAATAATTCCATCTTGTGCGCCATCAACCACTGTTGCGCTTGCACCAATCCTTCTGACGCATTAATCATGGCCATCAAGTGCGCATAGCCATTTTCCATTAACCAATCCCTGGAATCTTGAATGAGGTATATCGCATTCGTAGCATGAAATAAGGCTTCATACCCATTTTCACGCAACCACAACTGAACCACTTTGTCGCCGTCAATTGCTTTAGTCCACAATAATATAATGGATGCTGGATAATTAATTGGCTTTAGCGGGACGGCTTTCATCTCAGGCGCAATCACCTTGTCCTTATCCTTATTTTTCTTAAACCAATTCCACATAACTAAAAGAACCAACTGGCCACTAAAATCGCGGCGATTACACAGACTAAATCCACTAACAACATGGTAGACAGGGTATACCTGGTATTCTTTACCTTAATGGCACCAAAATAAACGGCCACCACATAAAAGGTAGTTTCCGCGCTGCATTGGAAAATACAACTTAAACGCCCCGTAAAAGAATCCGGTCCATAAACTCGCATGGCATCCAGCATGAATCCACGTGAACCGCCACTGCTAAACGGACGCAACATTGCCACCGGAAGCGAATCGGTAATTTCTTTGGATAAACCAACTTGCGAGAAAACCCATGTAATCCCTTCACTAAGCAATTCGAACATACCACTATTCCTGAACACTGAAATGGCCACCAACATTCCTAACACATATGGAAAAATCGTCACCGCCGTATTCATTCCATTTTTTGCACCCGTTACAAAAGAATCAAACACGGTAGTATTATTTGCTGCAAAACGTTTCTCCTTCCAAAATGCAAAACCCAAGGTTAAAAGGATAATGCCAATTAACAATACCCCAGAAAAGTTTGAAGTAAAATGGTTTTTTGCCATTAAATCGAGGGAACCAATGTAAAATAGCAGACCCAACATTGCCGCAATTATACTAAAGACAACCGCAATGAGTAATCCACTCAATAAATTAACCCGTTGACGAATCCCAACAATTATTAATGCTGCTATAGTTCCAATAAATGAAGTAATGATACACGGCAACATGACGTCTGCAGGGTTCGTAGCATGCTCTGCAGCTCGGTATCCAATGATCGACGTTGGAATCAAGGTTAAGCCCGCTGCATGCAAGCAAAGAAACATGATCTGTGCATCACTCGCCCTGTCTTTATCTGGGTTGATCTCCTGTAAACTTTCCATCGCTTTGAGCCCAAAGGGTGTGGCCGCAGAATCGAGTCCAAGAAAATTGGCCGCGAAATTCAAGGTCATATACGAAATACTCGGATGGTTCTTAGGTACCGAAGGGAATACCTTAACGAAGAAGGGACTTAACCATTTCGCCAAGCCCTCAGCAGCACCTGAGTCAATAAGCAATTGCATTAAGCCAGCAAAAAATGCTAAATAGGCAAGCAAGGGAAGAATGATATCTAGGATGGTAGACTTCGCTGTAGGAAGCAATCCATCTGTTTTTTGGACGCCGCTATAAATTCGCACCTGACCCTCTGAATTCACATAGGTAGTGTCGGCATCTAACTCATTTACATTGAAAACGACGGTTCCTTCGGGACTGGTTTTCAGCGTATCCTTGAGGGCTTTGGGCAATTGAAACAAATACTTTTCACCAATTAAAACAGGATCATCTTTTTTTCCATTGATTACTGAATCAATGCTGTATTGCTGATTGAACGAAACTCCAACTAAGATAAAAATTAAGGAGGAGATAAAAATAATGAGCCAAAATCTACTTAATACCATAGTAACGAAGTTCGCAGAAAAATCCGTTACCTAGCAATGCTAAACTCAAATGATATTAACATACGTTATTGAAAAGCGAGCAATCAAAGGAAAACGAACAATCTTGGTACTTTTGTGTTCAAAATAGGACTATGCAACAAGAATTTCACGCCGCCTCTACTCGAGGGTTTGCTGATCACGGATGGCTAAAAGCTAACCATTCATTCAGTTTCGCCTCTTGGTTTAATCGATACCGCATGCACTTTGGGGCGTTGCGTGTACTGAACGACGATATCGTAGCACCGGGAATGGGTTTTGGGAAGCACCCCCACGACAACATGGAAATCATAACAATTCCTTTAAAGGGTTCTTTAAAACATGAGGACAGCATGGGCTTTTCAGAAGTGGTTCATGCCGGAGAAGTACAAGTAATGAGCGCTGGCACCGGAATTTACCACAGTGAATTTAATGCAAGTCAAACCGAAGAAATCAACTTGTTTCAACTTTGGATCTTTCCAAACCAACAGGAAGTAACGCCCAGATATCAGCAATTGGGATATAATAACTCGGACATGAAAGATGCGTTCCTACAGCTCGTTTCTCCGAACCCAGACGATGAAGGGCTGTGGATACACCAAACCGCATGGATACACATGATCGAAATGTCGCCCAACACCACGCAAACCTATTCACTTAAGCATCCAGGAAACGGCGTTTACTTAATGAACATCGAAGGAGAAAAGGTAATCGCTGAGCAAACCCTTGGGTCTCGAGATGCCCTTGGGGTGTGGGAAACCAACAGCGTAAAAATTCAAGCAAGCGAACAAGGTCGACTGCTGCTCATTGAAGTACCCATGCAATTTTAATTTTCAAAATGAATAAGCAATTAATAGAAGCACTCGAATGGCGCTATGCCTGTAAGAAGTTTGATGCTGAAAAGCACATATCCACTGCAGACCTAGACACCATCCTAGATTCCATTCAACTTACCCCTTCTTCCTATGGCCTACAACCAATCAAAGTATTGCTTATAGAAACAAAGGGATTGAGGGAACAAATCAAACCGATTGCTTGGAATCAGGCACAAGTGGTAGATGCTTCGCATTTGTTGGTTTTTTGTCATTACACAACGATTACACCAGCAGATGTGGATCAACATGTTGAATTAATGGCTCATACCAGAAATTTACCCATAGAAAAACTACATGGATTTGGCACGCATGTGAAATCTTCGATTGCAAACATGGGTGATGACCACGTCAAACAATGGACAGGAAAACAAACGTACATTGCACTTGGACAAGTGTTGTTAAGTTGTGCTCTTTTAAAAATAGATGCCACCCCCATGGAAGGATTCGATCGGGAAGCCCTCGATAAGCTGTTAGATTTGTCCAAGGATGGATTAAGTGCGTCCTTGCTTTGTCCTATTGGATATCGACACGCAGATGACCCCTATATCGCATTAAAAAAGGTTAGAAAAACCAAAGAATCCTTATTCGAAACCCGTTAATTCAACACGCTCTCGTTAATAATCAATACAAAATCCATGGCATTTAACGGCTTGGATTGAAATCAAATCCTTATTTTTGAGAGATGTTGAGAATTTGGTGTGTCGTATTGTTGTCTTCGTTTTGTTTATTTCCGATTCACGGTCAAAACAGAATGTCCCTTGCTGATAAAAACGAAATAGGCATCATTTCAAATGACTTCAAAGACGGAATACTGGATAGCTCTACCCTGTCATCCTACCCAATCAACTTAATTAACAACCGTTTTTACGTCTCATTTTTAGCTAAGATTAATCCTGAATTTGACAAGCTTAGCCTTACGAAATCGAACTATATCGTCGGGAATCCGATCCGAAATATCGTGAGTATCAAAGTGCCCATTGAAGCAAGTGACTATGTATCCTCCTTACAAGGTGTAGATTACCTTGAATTAGCAGGAAAAGTGAACCATCAATTGGACAAAGCAGTGCATGACGTTCGAGCAGATAGTGTGCAGCAAGGCATTGGATTACCTCAAGGGTTTAAAGGTAAAAATGTATACATCGGAGTAACAGATTGGGGTTTCGATTACACCCACCCTGCTTTTTACGACAGTACCTTAAGCCAAACACGCATCATTGCAGCCTGGGATCAGTTTAAAACCAGCGGACCTCATCCGCAAGGATTTAATTATGGAACAGAATATGTTGGAGCCAATTCGCTCTTAGCCGCAGGAAGTGATACTGCAAATATTTACAGTTACAGTACGCATGGAACGCATGTCGCCTCTATTGCAGGCGGTTGTGGAGCTGGAACCGTATACCGTGGTGTTGCTTATGATGCAAATTTTCTGTTTGTAACATTTTTAGTAGACGAAGGTGCCGTGTTGGATGCATGGGAATGGATGTATCAAAAATCCCAAGCTGCCGGAAAACGACTGGTAATTAATATGAGTTGGGGCTTATATCACTTTGGTACCTTGGACGGGAATTCTTTGCTAAGTCAAGCGATTACCGCATACTCAGACCTTGGCGTTGTGTTTGTTAATTCCGCTGGGAATAACGGGAACGTAAATTTTCACCTTAAAAAAACCTTTAACAACGATCAACTGAATTCAAAAGTTGATTTTTATTCCTATGCCGCCAATGCAAACATGTGGGGTCAAAGCATCCATGCCTGGGGTGAGGTAGGACATTCCTTCTCGAATGGAATTGTTGTGAAGAACGCAAGCAATACAACCCTTGTTGAATCTCCGTTCTATAGTACTAATAACACGAACAATTACATTGACACTTTCTTAGTGACGGGAACAGATACCATTTTTTACAACGTTGCAGCAGATTCAGCCCATCCATTAAATCAAAAACCTCAAATGCGCTTGCGTGTTAAATGCACGAATACTGCATTAAAAATCCTACTTAAATCGACCGCGATTGACGGAACTGTAAATTATTGGAATGTCACCGAATTAACTACCGATGTTGGAAACTGGGGCATGCCATTCTCTTATTCCGGAACGGGAACAACACCTGGAGATGCAGACCACGGTATTTCTGAACCTTCATGTTCCGACGATGTGATTAGTGTTGCTGCCTATGCTCCTTCGTATCTAACCCCAGGTGGTGCGAGTGTTGGTGGTGGATTAGCTAGTTTTTCAAGTCATGGTCCTCGCTATGACGGGATTATGAAACCTGACATTGCCGCGCCGGGCGTATCGATTTGCAGTGCTATTTCCTCCTATACAGATGCAGCATATACAACGATTGCCTCCGTTAGTTTCAACAATAAAACCTATGATTATGCAAAGTTCTCAGGAACTTCCATGTCTGGCCCTGTGGTTGCTGGGGTTTGTGCCTTAATTCTTGAAGCTAATCCGTGGCTTTCTGCAGCTCAAGTTAAACAACTTATAAAAGAAACGGCTCGAACAGATAATTTCACGGGAGTTATTCCTGCCTTAGGCAGTCCTTTGTGGGGTATGGGGAAATTAAATGCCTATGCTGCCGTTCAAGAGGCCTTGGCCTTAGTTGAAGTCCCAGAGAACAGCTTAGAAAATGCTTGGAATGTGTATCCGAATCCGGTAATTGAGCGATTACATTTTACCTTAGTGGATGAATTACCCAAAGAATGTACGGTGGTTGATGCTCAAGGCAAGTGTATTGTGCTTCCCATTCAAGACGAATTTTTGTCAGTTAAGCATCTGAAACCTGGTCAATACACCTTGCAACTGACCATTAACGGACAAATGCAATCAGCATCTTTCATAAAAGCTAATTAATGTCCCTCACGATTCGTAGCATTGGTCGTTCAGAATTACATCTCGTAACGGCGCTTTCCGCTCAAATTTGGCCAACTGCGTACAAAGAAATTATCACACAGGAACAAATTAAATACATGCTAAATACCATGTATTCACAGGAAGCACTCGAACAAAACCTCAGTGATGGACATGTTTTTTTAATTGCAGAACGCGATGGAAAACCTATTGGATACGCAGGGTATCAGGTGCACTTCCCGAGCTTAGATTTTAGTAAACTACATAAACTTTACGTATTACCTGAAATACAACATGCGGGCGTTGGCGGCGCATTATTTGATTCGGTTCTAAGCGCCTCTCAGAAACAACATTGCAAACACCTCATTCTACAAGTGAACAAGATTAATCCAGCCCGTCAATTTTACCATAAAAAAGGAATGTATATCGACGAAGAGGCGGTCTTCGACATTGGAAATGGCTTCGTTATGGACGACTACATCATGCGCCTAGATTGGTGAAAATTAGTAACTTCGCACCATGTTGAAAATAGACATGCACACGCATATTCTCCCGAAGATGATGCCCAATTGGACAGAGAAATTCGGATATGGGAAATTCATTCACCTTGAATCTAATGCTGATGGCTCAGCAAATATGATGCAGGGTGGGAATTTCTTTCGAAGGATTGTAGAAAATTGTTGGGATGAATCGTTACGGATTAAAGAATACGAACAATTTAACACACAAGTGCAAGTGGTTTGTACTATTCCGGTAATGTTCTCGTATTGGGCTAACCCTAAGGATTGTGCAGAGTTATCGCGCTTTTTAAATGACCACATTGCTGAATTGGTTCAACAATATCCCAAACATTACATTGGGTTAGGAACTATTCCAATGCAAGATACCGAAGAGGCAATTAAAGAGTTAGAACGGATTAAATCCCTTGGGTTAGTCGGTATTCAAATCGGATCTAACATCAACGATAAGAATCTGAGTGAAGACGAATTTTTCCCAATTTTTGAAGCGTGTAGTCGGCTTGGTCTGGCCGTCATGATTCACCCATGGCAGATGATGGGATTTGACAGCATGAAAAAATATTGGCTGCCTTGGTTGGTTGGTATGCCTGCTGAAACTTCTAGAGCGGCATGCTCCATGATATTTGGTGGTGTACTAGAACGCTTACCCAAGTTGCGCGTATGTTTTTCACACGCCGGCGGATCGTTTTTACCAACACTCGGGCGCATTGAACATGGATTCAATTGCCGGCCAGATTTGGTCGCAATAGACAATCAAGTGAATCCGAGGGAATATGTAGGTAAATTTTGGGTTGATAGCATTACGCATGACATCGATGCGTTGAAATATATTTTGAATATGCAAGGATCAAAACGGGTGTGCCTTGGTTCGGATTATCCATTTCCACTTGGTGATTTAGAGATCGGTAAATTCATTGAAGAAAGCGACCTATCGAAAACCCAGATCGAAGATATTTTCTGTAATTCCACCTTAGAATG
>JBEGMB010000104.1:0-4174 GCA_041183245.1 Bacteroidota bacterium | reverse complement strand
AACTACAATATCTTGGGCAACGATCAATTCGTTTTCGGCAACAACAACAAGGGAACCGTAGCGCCCGCAGGAACTTCCAATTTACCGGATACGAGCTATTATTACGCGGAAAAGCCCGCCTTTGTGCAGGCCTACCAATGGGGTAGAATCGGATTGCCGCATGCTATGAACAGCGCTAAAGTTCCGGCCACGAACCGCTTTGAGGGCAACGATGTCTTTGCCGGTGCCTGTGGCAAGGAGGATTATTATGCAGGATTGTCGGAAGGTGTAAAGTATGCGATCTACCCCAATCCTGTGAGCGAAAACTTATGGGTTCGAGGTGCTGGGCAAGGGGAAATTTACCGAATTTATGACCTGCAAGGTCGGAATTGGATGGAAGGAGTTGTAACCACCGACTTACAACCGATTTCTGTAGGGTACTTTCCGCAAGGAATGTACATGTGGTATTGTGGCGGAAAGGTAGTACGCTTCGTTAAAAACTAGGCGGATTCTTGAACCGCACCTTTCTTTGATTTTCGATACAGGTAGGAATCGTAGATGAACCGTTTAGCGAACCGTACTTGTTTATCGGAGTTAACGAGTTTTTTAAACACGTTTGCATTGACCCCAAAGTACTCATAGGTGTCTCCATTGGTAAACGTGATTTCCAACAGGAGTCCTTTGTGCTTGTAATCCGCAATGCCACATTCGGCGATGGTAGCCGTATATTCTCCCAAATTGGCTTCCTTGGTTTCGGGCGCGATGCTCACGAGGAAATGATACCCATCAGTTATCTCACGTCCCATGACGGTCGCTTCAGCATGCATGGGGTCGTCCTCTTGGAATTTATCGGGATGCCATTGCTTGACTAATCGGCGGTAGGTGCTTTTAAGGGGGGCAAGTTCGATAGGACCTTCAATCTCGAAGAGTTTTTTGTAATGGTTGATGCGCTTCATAGAGGGTTTGTTAATTGATTTGAAATCGAAGTCGGTTTAGATGGTTGCAAAGATAGGGATAGATGCTTCGAAATAAGATATGGCTTCAATATTAAATCCAATGGTAGAAAGAATAACTTTAAGAAGGGCTAATCCGACGTAAAAATTGTAATTTTGATTAAACTTGAACCTCATAACTATGAAAAAACTATTGCTTGCTTTTCTTTTATTTTTTACCATAGGATTGGTGAATGCTCAGCGTTTTAATACGGATAGTGACGTCATTACCTACATGGATGGTAAAAAATTTTACGACTCGGAGAGCGGAATGCAAATCGAATACCGGTATATATCGGAATATAACACCTACGGAATTGTAGTCACCAATAAACTTAATGCGGTTTTTTATTTCATAAACGTCAGCATTGATAATTACGGAAATTCTTCGGATTTATACGGCATGAGTGTTTCCAGCGGGGATAATTTTGGATTCAGGTTGTTTGAGCGAAAACTCATCGTTGGTTATGGCGAACCGGAATCCCATACCTTTTATCTTAAATAGGTTCGTTTAATTAAGTTTGATTTAGCCCTTATCCTTTTATATTGTAAGGTTGAATTTATTAGGTTAACTTGTTATGAATATTCTTGAGATACCGTTTCATAAGTATTTGGATTTAAAGAAAAGCACGGATCCATCGTATATATTTTGCACCGACCAAAAGCCGGAATATCTGAATCATCTAGGCAATGTCCATGCCTGTGTTCAATTGTCCTTGGCCGAAGCGAGCAGCGGTGAATTTCTTTTGATGCAATTGTTCGAGTTGCGGTCTGTTTTGGTTCCCGTGATTCGAAAAACCGAGGCAAAGTATCATAAGCCGGGCAATGGTAGTTTGCGCTCTAAAGCGTATTTTGATCAAGCAAATCGAGAGGAAATTTTGGCTGAGATTATGGCAAAAGGAAGGGTGTTGATTAAGGTTAAAACGGAAATCTACGATGAAAACAACGTAAAATCCTTAACTGCGGTATTTGAATGGTTTATTGTTAAGCAAACGGTATGAGAAAAGCTGATTTATCTGATAAGGATAAGGTTGTTAAAATCATTTGCGAATCTTTTGACACCAATCCTCATGTCAATTATATACTAAAGAACGACGCGAAACGTGCCCAGCGTTTAGCTTACCTTTCCGAATATGCTTTTTATTATGGCATGCGGAGAAATGGAGTGTTTTTAACCGAGGACGGTCAAGGTGTTTCCATCATCTTTGCCTACCATAAGGTTAAAATGGGATTAAAAGATTATTGGGGTCAATGGAAACTTATTCTGAAATGTTTCACCTTGTTTCGTGCTCTCAAAGTTTATCGGGTGGAAAAACAAATAAAGAATCATCGCGCCTCCAACGTTGAGTTTTTATACTTGTGGTTTTTCGGAGTAACGAATGAGACCTTAGGCACCAGTAACGGAAGAGATATGATGAAGTTCATTTTCGATATGTCGCAGCAGCAGAAACTCCCCATGTATTTAGAGACTAGTCTTAAACGAAATTCCATCATTTATAAGCGCTACGGTTTCGAAGAATATAATGTTTATCAGACAGAAGATCAGTTATTAACGATGCATTATTTAAAGCGACCATACGACCATCAACTTTGAAATGAAAAGAGTCTTGGTTACTGGTGCTACGGGTCTTTTAGGTGCCAATACTGTTTTAGCCTTGCTCGAATCGGGATATCACGTAAACGCCTTTGTTCGCAGGAAATCCAAGGTTGTATTGAATAAGCACCCAGCTTTAAGCATTTATGAAGGCGACTTCAATGTAGTTTCGGATCTTGAAAAAGCTATGATCGATTGCACCTTTTTGGTGCATGCAGCCGCAGAAACTGGGCAAGCCCATTCAGGTAAGAAAGCGTATGTGGAAAGCAACATTAATTTCACGAAAAAACTGTATGAAGTCGCAATTAATTTCGGAATTAAGCGCTTGGTGCACGTGAGCACGAGTAACGTCTTCGGATTTGGTAATCTACACCAACTAGGAGATGAATTGACCCCAATACAAAAACCATTCAGTCAATCTTACTATGTCCAAAGTAAACTCGCTGCGCAGGAATGGGCATTGTCACTTCCGAAAAGTATTGAAGTGGTAATCGTTAATCCAACCTTCATGATCGGCCCCTTAGATCAAAAGCCAAGTTCCGGAAAAATCATTTTTCATGGGTTCAAAAAACGTGTAGCATTTTATCCGCCCGGGGGTAAGAACTTTATAGATGTACGTGATGCGGCATTAGGAATTGTTGCTGCTCTGGAAATTGGGGGCGACCGGGAATCCTATGTTTTAGCAGGAGAGAACCTTAGTTATTTTTCATTTTTCGACAAAATAAGGCGTAATTCGCCATACAACCCTAGGCTCATAAAAATTCCAAAGTTCATTTTGCTAACGATGGGAATTCTTGGAGGTTTTATTCAAAGATTCGGCTTAAAAACGTCCATATCGCTCACAAATATGCAGATTCTATGCGTTGAAAACTACTACTCAAATGGAAAGGCGAGAAGGACCTTGGGTCTAGCCACACGACCTATAGATCAGAGCATTAATGATGCAATAGCTTGGTTTCGATCCAACGGAAAAATTCCACAATAGCTAATTCAAAAAAAAATAAGGCTAATAAACCAAGAGACTTCCTGAAAGTGATCAATTATTGCTAAATTCGATAGGTTTTGTTGTTGTAACTCGGTTAATTGTAAGGCATGGCAGGTGAATTTTCCAATCACGTATTGAGTGGATTGAGGGTGAAGCTCGTTCTTTTTCGTTTTTATACAGGCTTGCTTTGGCATATCATTAAGCGATATAAAAGTCCAACAAAAGTGAAGGCTCGATGGGGAGAAATTAAAGACTCTCTGGAAGTTTACCGCATAAAAAAGGCCACGCACAAAGTTGTGAAGCATGAGGGTAGATTTTTCTTTTCGTGTAATCTTCCCGGTTGGCCGCAGAAAAATTTCTACAACAAAATCCTTTCCATGTCCGAAACGAGCACGCCAAATTCCCTGGATAAATTGGGGATTGTTCAAATTGGATTCACGAAAAAATGCCCCTTGAACTGTGAGCATTGCTTTGAAGGTAAAATTTTGAATCAACCGGAGGCCATTAGCTTGGAGGAACATGTGTTGATGGTGAAAAAATTGCAAGACGGTAACGTTCCACTCATTCAATTTGGAGGAGGGGAACCTTTAAATCGATTCGATGATCTTATAAGTGTGTTAAAAT
>JBEGMB010000103.1:0-3583 GCA_041183245.1 Bacteroidota bacterium | reverse complement strand
GGTTTAAGCCATCCCTTGACTATCGATTAATCCTGTCAAAATCAAATACTGAATCCTACGATGCAAGTCAGCGAATTAATGCTAATCTTCAGTTTTCCCACGCTTACAAGCGAATTGATTTAGGGTTGAGGATTCGTTATCAATACAGTTTTGATCGTTTAGGTGGTTCGTATGACTCAGAATTTGATCAAGCTTGGCGGATTAAGCCGGGTGCGGAATATAATGTCAAAGGGCTTCCAATAACACCTTCTTTGAGTGCAGAATTCTTTTATAATCCTGAGAATGGTATAAATGGTACGCAATTCAATCGAATTCGATATTATGCAGGAACAGCAATCGAATTAAAGCACAACCAAGGAATTGAGCTTGGACTATATTTTGACCAATGGATAAATGGGATTCCAAAAAAACGTCTAATGTATAGTGTCTCCTATGTGATTTCTTTGGGTTCCGAGAAAAAAGAAAATAAAAACCCGAGTAAAAACCTAAGAGATCTTTAATCATATTCATTGGCATCAAACCGTTGTTTAATGACTTTTAAATGTTCTTTTTTCTTTTTATCCCGGGTCAGTATTGCCGTTTGTGTAAAATACTTATGCTGTTGTAAAAAGGCAATTTGCATTTGATCCCATTCTCTGTCAGAATTGATTTTACCTTTAGCCATTAATTCGATTTTTAATTTATTAGCCGTTTCTTCAAAAGTATCCGTTCCAAGATAATCTAAGTCCGCATCACACATAATTTCTTGGAGTTTATTAACTGGCTTATGTGGGATTTGGGTAACGTATATAAGTTCTTTAATGGTTTTAATGTGTTGTTCATTATATCCATATTTAGGGAGCATTGCCTCCGCCATGGCTGCGCCAATGGGCTCATTATGCTCGTATTGTTTAACAAACCCTGCATCGTGGAATAATGCTGCCGATTTTAACAAAAATAAGCCTTCATCTCTTACGCCTTCAAGCAGCGCAATGCGCTCAACTGCCTTGACCACATCCTTCGTATGGGCTAAGGAATGATAACTTAAATCCTGGGGTAATTCTTGGGCTAATAGCTGAATTAGTTCATTCTCTGCGGTGTAATACTTAATCGAGCTGTAATGGTGTAATCCAACAATCTCATAGAACAAATCATTTGGCTTAAGTCCTTCGCCGTTTAGCGATAATTCCGGTTTTATTCGTAGCACCTCATACATATCTAAGATGACTTTAGATTTCATCTGTGCTTTACCTCGATGAACACATTCAAAATAGGGTTCAACTAGTTTAAAAGTTGCTTCGGAAATGGTCACTGCCCCAGCTTGACCTAACATTTCCATACGTTGGGCTTGATTAACCGCTGAGCCCCAAACGTCATAGGCCATCTTTAATGATCCAATAATCCCGGCGGTAACGGGACCTGTATTAATTCCTAAGCGAATTTCCCAATAATCTTTGTGATTTGCTATGGCTTCAAATTTTTTCGCATCCATGTAACGTTGGATTTGTAAGCCTGCAATACACGCGTCAATTGCATGTGTAGAGTTTTCATCCGGCAGGCCACCAACCGCCATATAAGCATCTCCAATCGTTTTGATTTTTTCTAAGTTATTCTCCTTAATAATTTGATCAAATTTCTTAAACAGTACATCTAATTTATTAACCAATCTAGTAGGACTTATATTCTCCGAAATCTTGGAAAAACCTACCACATCGGTAAATAAAATGGTAGCAAACTCATACGCCTTTGCTGGGACCTTTCCTTGGACCTTAAGTTCTTTTACCGCTTGAGAAGGCAAGGCATTGTTTAACCATTTTTCTGCGCGTTCTTTTTCAATAAATAGCTGTTTTTGCTGCGCTAGAACCTTTTCTTTTTCACGGCTAATCAATTCGTTTTTTCGTTCGATTTGTTCTTTTTGTTCTTGAATTTTATATGTTCTTTTTGATACCAAATCCTCCAATTTAATACGTTGACCACGCTCGCGATTCACTTGGTACTTAAAGTAGATGTAGACACAAATTAAAAGAAAAGCAGCAACAGATACCCAAAAGGGAATGGTAGCCCAAAACGGGGGATTTATAGTCACCGTTAATAAGGCTGGGGTATCTGTCCATGGGCCATTTTCATAGCGAGAATAAAGCCTTAAATAATACGTGCCTCCGGCCAAGGAATTGAAAGAAAGTTTATTTGTGTTCCCAATTAAAATGGTATCTGTTTCCTCCCCAATAATCACATACTTATAGGTCACATGCTTTGCTCCATACAATTGATTGGACTGAAATTTAATTTCAAAATCTCGGGCATTGTACGGAAGTTGAATGGCATATGCCAATTTTTTCAACTGGGCTTCATTGACAAAACCGGATGGAAAACGCCTGGTTTTTTTATGAAATGAAACCCTCGTGATTTTTGGATACAAGTTAACCGAAGGGTTAATCACTGAACTTGGATTAAAATAAACAAGCCCGAATATTCCCCCAAAATATAGCTTTCCTGTGGCGTCTATAAATGAAGCATTCATGTTATACTCATTGGGTTCAATCCCTCGGCGCTCTATTTTTGGGTTTAAAGCCCCACTCGAATTAATACAAATCAACCCCCGATTCGTACTTCCCCACACATTTCCATTTTGATCCCTGATTAAGCTATTAATAGTGTTATTTGGCAGGCCTTCCAGTTTCGAGATTGATTTGAGTAATCCCGTAGATTGATTAATTTGTACAAGCCCTGCTCCCATGGTGCCCAGCAAGAACACACCTTTTTTTAATTCAGTAAATGCCGTTAGCGGGTCCGTGATTAGCGATAATAACTTCGCGTTGTATTGGTATGGTTTAAGGCGAAAGAAATGCTCGTTCGCCAAGAGTTGATACAATCCCGAGTTTTCATATAAAACCCAGGTATTACCTTGAGCATCTTTGCTTATTTCGCGCACTTGATCTTGCAACGCGGGAAGAATTTCAGTAAAGATTCCCTTGTCTATGTCTAAATTCAACAAGCCGGATGAGGTTCCAATTAAAAATGTGTTTTTAGTGTGGGCATGAATCTTAAAGAAATGAGCATGTTTTAAAGAAATGTGTTCATCTGATATAGGAATTAGCCGGTATGGGTTGGCTCGGTTGGGATTAAACCTATAAATCCCATCGTAACACGCTAGTAAATATTCATCGGATGAAATGGCTTCTATATCCATAACAGAGGCGTCCGTTTTTAATTTTTCACTTCTGAAGAAATGTTCGGTGACTTCTGTGTTTGTATTATACCTTGTAATTCCCAGGTCAGTTCCAATTAATAGCGATTGTTTATGGGTGGAAAAACTCCAAACATTCTCACAAGGAAGGCCTTTTGACAAATCAGCCGACGGTTTGATGGTATTGAATCCGGAGCCTGAAAGCATGGTGCAAGAAACACCCCGATCAGTCCCTACCCAAAGGACTTTGTCTTTTGATAAAAAAAGACAATTTAGGTTGTTTGTATTTAATCGATTCGCTTGGAATAGATTTGCTGTATAATTAAGCTGTTTACCCTGTTCATCAAATGAATATAACCCTTGCTGATTGGTGGCAATATAGTATATCCCATCCGCATATACCATTGAGGTTACATT
>JBEGMB010000102.1:0-3006 GCA_041183245.1 Bacteroidota bacterium | reverse complement strand
AACCGTTATTGTACATTAAATATTTCTGACATGAAAATTAAAATATTTATGTTATCAATAATTTTCACTTCAAATATATTCGCCCAACAGCATCAAAATGGCAATATGTATTTACATTATGATATTTCAAAAGGAAGTTTTAATAATATAGACCAAGAAATAGTTCTATCAAAATTAGCATTCGGAACTTTTTGGGCTTTAACTTTTGGATTTAATGAACAAGAAGAAGGAGGATATATTGGAATACAGACTGATTATAGTAGCATTGATAAAGGAATGTTCATTTTTTCAATCTGGAATGCAACCGATGCCAAGAAAGGAGATGATAATTCATATGTTGTAGACTTTGGGGGTGAGGGAGTTGGAAAAAGTTGTAGAATATCTATTCCTTTAGTAGAATCACATTCATACAGGCTTAGAATTTGGCAGCTAGAGACAAATACCAATGGAACATTTTGGGGAGCTTGGATAAATGATAACACTGAAGGTAAAGAGTATTTTTTAGGAAAAATAAAAACAAATAACCCAACAACGCTATCTAATAGAATTTCCAATTTTGTTGAGTATTACGGTGATAAGAAAACTTGTGATAATGTTCCTTCTTCAAGAGTTACATTTAAGACGGTAAAAATTAATTGTAATGACGATGCAGGTTCTTGCGCCAAACAATTCAATCCTATAAACTATACGTTTGACAAGTGTGTCAAAGGTAACTGTACTCTGAATAAGAATAATAGTTTTGTGTTATTTGGTGGAAATTAAAAATACTATAACTGCGCATAGCCGACATTAAAACAGGTGGTTACATGCAAAACCTTACCAGCAATGCTAAAAAGCCGGGACGAAAATATTTACCTTAATAATTTTCATTGGAATTATGCAAGCAACATTTGGACAAATGACAACTGAAAAAGAAAAATCACTTCAAGTCGTTTTAGATAAAGCGGTTGACAATAAAAAAGTGTTTGGGACATCTTTTGCCTTCAAAAATGACACTTTAACTTGGCAAGGTTCATCGGGAAATATGACTATTGACCAACCTTACTTCATTGCAAGTACAACCAAGCTTTTTACCACTGCAATAATTCTTAAACTAAGAGCAGAAGGCAAACTAAGTCTTGATGACAAAATCAGTAAATACATTAACCAGTCAGTTTTATCTGGACTGCACATTTTTAAAGATAAAGAATACTCGCAAGAACTAACTATTAAACATCTACTCTCACATACTTCTGGACTTCCTGACTATTTTCAAGGAAAAGGAGCGAATGGAAAAAGTTTGGAAAATGAAATTACAGAAGGCAACGACCAATTTTGGACTTTTGAACAAGCAATTGAAAGGACAAAAAACATGTCTGCTCTTTTTGTACCTGGGACAAAAGGGAAAGCAAACTATTCAGACGCAAATTTCCAGCTTTTAGGAAATATTATCGATAACACAACCCATAAATCGTATGCTGAAAATTGTAGGGAATTAATCATTCAGCCACTTGGTTTGACAAAAACCTATTTATACAAAGACTCAACCGACAAAACACCGAAGACGTTATACTACAAAAACAATGAGCTGAATATACCTAAGGCAATGACTTCTTTTGGTGCAGACGGGGGAATGGTTTCAACTTCAACCGATATGCTTGTTTTTATAGAAGCTTTTTTTACTGGAAAGATTTTTCCAAAAGAATACATCAATGAATTACAAGAATGGAACAAGATATTCTTTCCTATGCAATCTGGCATTGGCATTCACCTATTTAAACTTCCTTGGCTTCTTAATCCGACAGGTGCTGTGCCCAATTTTATAGGACATTCAGGACTTTCTGGAGCATTAGCATATTACAGTCCGAAGGAAAATATTTACATCGTTGGATCAGTAAATCAAGTTGCACATCCTGACACTTCCTTTAAGATAATGATTAAATTAACTCAACAAATAAAGAAAAAATGAGAAGCACTAGTGGTAACAGCGTATAAGCAATATTGCCTCGCCACATGCGCAACACAAGGCAACATCACCTACACGCCACTCGATACCACGACAATTCTTTATGAATTTCTTATCCTAGGTCAAGATGTGTTGAGAGTTGTACCGCTTACCTTTGGTTATGGATCGTTCGGATTTTTTAAAACTTAGTTTATTAGGAGGGCTTTCGATGGTTATGGAACATAAAGCAGCTAGCTTTTTAAAGGGACTTAGTGATTGGCCTGATTTGGGGTATGAAATGCCCGTAATGTTTGTGGGACATGGCGCTCCAAATATTGCTGCCGAACCTAACGAATATACCCAATCATGGTCGAATATGGCTCATAATATACCTGCGCCAAAGGCCATCCTCTGCATTTCAGCCCATTGGCTTACCCAGGGAATTACCAAAATATGTTCGGCGATTCACCCCGAAACCATCTATGATTTTGGTGGAATGGACGAACGGTTGTACCACATGAAATATCCAGCTCCGGGTTCGCCGGAATTGGCAGAATATCTTCAGCGAAGTCTCACCGAGGTCAATACCGGGCTCGACCAACATTGGGGATTCGACCATGGGACGTGGTGCGTTCTATTCCATATGTTTCCCGAGGCAAAAATCCCCGTTTTGCAGCTTAGCATCGATTACAGTAAGGGAGAATTATTCCATTTCAACCTGGGTCAACATTTGGCTAAATTGAGAAAAAAGGGAATTCTCATACTTGCCTCCGGGAATATAGTCCATAACCTCAACAAGGCCATTTTTGATGAAAATGCCCGATATGACTGGGCTATGGAATACGATCGTATGTCGAAGAAATGGTTGGAGCAACGAGATGATGCTGTTTTTTTAAACCGCTCATCTCAAGGCGACATCGCTTCCTTAGCCATTCCAACACCCGACCACTATTATCCTTTATTGTATACCTTGGGCTTGAAAAATCGAAACGACGAACTGCAGTTTTTCAATGAAAAAGTGAATTACGGTTCCATTTCCATGCGATCCATGGTGTATGGCGCGAATGTCTAACCTTTTTGTA
>JBEGMB010000101.1:0-4061 GCA_041183245.1 Bacteroidota bacterium | reverse complement strand
GTCCCCACACTCATATATTACAAAAACGGAAAACAACTATGGAGAAAAAGTGGTGTAATTCCCTTACAAGAGTTAGAAACGTTAACTAAGTAATACTCCTAGTTTCCCAAAGGAATCCAGCATAGTCAGCTTATCCGCATGAATGGCGTCTGGTAAGAACAAGAATTTCTTATCAAACAACTCCTCGTTAATCCAGAAACTAACCCAATATTCATTGTAAAGTCCAAAAACTTCCGGCACAATTAACTCTATTTTCGCTACTTCATTTGGTAACATAACTTCAAGCGAATGCCTTAGTGTTGCGGTTTTGATTTTCTCACCTGTGGCTGGATTTTCACCATAACCAACACTGGTGATAATAATCCCCTCAATGATGTCTTCTTTCGCATTGTGAAGATAAACAGCATACTCAGGCATATCATTCTCTAATAGTACCGCCAATTCAATTCCTTCTACTTTTGGTATAAGCTCGCTTAATTTCATGTTATTCCTTTAATTCAAAATCAAAAAGTAACCGTAAGTGGTCTACCAATTGAACCGTTACCACATCTATATCCAAACTATATCCCAATTCCTGCTGCATCGAAGTTACTTGCTTATCCGATATACCACACGGTATAATTTGATCGAAATAAGATAAATCCGTATTTACATTAAATCCAATTCCATGCATGGTAACCCATCTCGAACTTTTAACACCAAAAGCTGCAATTTTTCTTGGTTTTTCTAAATCAATCCACACACCCGTAAGTCCTTCAATTCGATGGCCAATGATTCCGTATTCCGCGAGGGTTAGAATCACTGCCTCTTCTAAGAACCTCATATATTTATGAATGTCTGTAAAAAACTGCTCTAAATCCAAAATCGGATAAACCACCAACTGTCCCGGACCATGATAGGTAATATCGCCGCCCCTGTTTATCTGATAGAATTTTGCATCAATTTCACTTAAAGATGCTTCATCTGCTAATAAATGATCTTTTTTACCACTCTTGCCAAGGGTAAATACGTGAGGGTGTTCACAGGTTATCAAGTGACTCAATAAATCTGATTCACCATGCTGTTTGCTAGAAATTAGTGCATTAAATAAAGACTCTTGATAATCCCAAGCTTCTTTATAATCAACGCTTCCTAAAGGATGGTATTTAACCTTGGGGCGGTTCATTACATCTTCCCTAATTCACTTTTGAGATAGTCAATGATCTCGATATCCATGATATCCGCATGATTAGCCTCACACAAATAGTAAGAGGCCCAATCTACCAAATGAATTAAATACAAGGAACGTTCAATTAACGAATCACCCTTTGCTTCGAGATTAAAAACGGCTTTAGATTTTTTAGAGACAGCATCCTTAGTAATTTCAAAACGCTTTTTGTTTCTTGGATGAATATCGGCTGCATTAAAGAAAACAGGGGCAAAATGCTCGTCTCCACCACCCCAACCGACAAGCTCGTTGTGATTCATTTCTGGAATCACTTGATTCCAAGCCAAGTATTTTGAATTCTCGTTAAACTGTTGACGTGCACGTACAATCACTCCCTCATATTTAGTTTCTCCATAAAGCACACCAACTTTACCAAATAAATAGGTGGATAGTTCTTGAGCAATTGCATCTATTTCTGAGGTATTATTTCGAATCAAGCCAATGCTCGCATGAACCTGATCTAAGGATTTCGCCGAAATAAACCCAAGTTTATTGAAGTAATTAAGCAATTGAACCAACGAATACGCTAAGGCGCTTCGCGGTGGATTTCCGCCGGGAACAATTACACAATCAAACCCGTTTTCAGCACAAAATTTAGCCAAATGCCCTCCACTTGTAACCCCAAAAATAAACGCTCCTTTCGCTTTAGCCTCATCTAAGGCCATGGTAGTTTCTTCCGTGTTCCCTGAATAAGATGAGCCTATAACTAAGGTATTTGGACCTACGAACCCAGGGAGGGTATACTCATTAACTAAGGTTATTGGCAACGCGATTTCATCTTGAACCCAGTTACTAACGATTTTGGCGCCAATACCAGAGCCTCCTAAGCCGCAGATCACAATGTTGTGAATTGGTCGATCCGGTGCATTAAACGATTGTTTAGAAGCTATTTCAAAAGCTTCTTCCAGTTGATTGGTGAATGTTGCGATTAATTCTTTCATTATCAATTTAATTAAAGTGGAATGTTTCCATGTTTTTTTAAGGGTAGATTTTCAGCTTTCTTCTCCAGCATTTTAAATCCTAATACTAATTTTTGGCGTGTTTCTTCCGGTAGGATTACATCGTCTACAATCCCTCGTTCTGCTGCACGATACGGGTTAGCAAAGGTGTCTGCATATTCGGCCTCTTTTTCAATCCATTTTTGAGAAGGGTCCGTTGCGGCATTAATTTCTCTTCTAAAAATTATTTCTGCGGCTCCTTTCGCCCCCATTACGGCAATTTCAGCCGTTGGCCACGCATAACTCAAATCAGCACCAAGTGATTTAGAGTTCATAACGCAATACGCGCCACCATAAGCTTTTCTTGTTATTACAGTAATTCGTGGAACCGTAGCCTCAGCAAAGGCATAAATCAATTTGGCTCCATGTGAAATTATTCCGTTCCATTCCTGATCCGTACCCGGCAAAAACCCTGGGACATCTTCTAAGATAAGAAGAGGGATGTTAAATGAATCACAGAATCGAACAAAGCGGGCACCTTTTCTTGATGCATTTATATCTAGAACTCCTGCTAATTCAGCGGGTTGATTAGATACCACACCAATCGTACGTCCTTCTAATCGAGCAAACCCAACAACAATGTTCTTGGCATAATCTTCTTGCACTTCTTTGAACGACGCATCATCAACCAAACTATCAATTACTCTTCGGCAATCATAAGGCAAACCACTATTCGATGGAAGAATGGTTTTTATAGCCTCGATTTTTGCTTTTGAAAACTCAAAAACCGCAGTTTTTGGCGCCTCCTCGTATGCATTTTGAGGTAAATAGGTCAATAAGGCGCGTGCATTCTTCAAACATTCCACATCATTACCCGCCACAAAATGGTTAACACCACTTCGCTCAGCATGGGTTTTTGCGCCACCTAGGTCTTCAGAAGTTACTTCTTCATGTGTCACCGTTTTAACCACATTGGGTCCAGTTACAAACATGTAGGAGGTATCCTCCACCATAAAAACAAAATCCGTAAGTGCAGGAGAATAGACAGCACCCCCGGCACAGGGACCCATGATTAAAGAAATCTGAGGCACCACACCACTTGCGCGAGTATTTCTAAAAAATATCTCAGAATACCCTGAAAGTGATACCACCCCTTCTTGAATTCTTGCACCACCCGAATCATTTAAGCCAATAATTGGAGCCCCGTTTTTCAGGGCTAAATCCATTATTCTACAAATTTTAGCAGCATGTGTTTCGGAAAGCGAACCGCCTAATACAGTAAAGTCCTGAGAATAGACATACACTAATCTGCCATGTATGTTTCCAAATCCTGTAATTACACCATCGCCTGGAAAACGTTGTTTATCCAAATCAAACGCTGTTGACCGGTGTTCTACAAAGGCTCCAATTTCATTAAAAGAACCTTCGTCTAACAAAAGTGCTAAACGTTCCCTAGCCGTTAATTTCCCTTGCGCATGATGTTTCTCGATGCGATCGTTGCCTCCTCCAACATGGATTTGAGCGCGTCTGTCCTTGAGGTATTGATTTTTATCTTCCATCGGCTTCAAAAGTACATCATTTCGCGCTAATAATTGGTTTTGAAATGAGATTCGCAACGGTTAATACCCCTAAAAAAATCAAAGAAGAAGCGAATGGTTCATGAAAAAATGCCAAAAAAACTCCTGTCAAAGCAAATCCGGAAATCTTGAGTAAATGCGTTTTATTTGGAGTAAACATCAGCATACGCGTGCGCTGTTCAAGTTTCCAACGCATCCATTCATTGAGTATAATCAAGGGAATTAAAATATATCCCTGGGCAATCCCCATATCTTTGTATGCAAGGAAATTCTTTAAGGAGGGCCAAAGCTCGTTACCTGACAAAACGATAAGTGTGATCACCAAAACCAATTCGAACC
>JBEGMB010000100.1:0-10798 GCA_041183245.1 Bacteroidota bacterium | reverse complement strand
CCCATTTCTTTGGAAACATGAATGAACGATAATCGATCACACATGCGGTAGAATTCAAGCAAGCCTACAATCATAAACACACTGAAAACAATTCCCTGAGCCCAAGGTCCTGCAATTACTGATCCCAGTATTAAAATACCAAGTATGGTGCCTGTGATAATTCGTTGGACTAAATTACTCATGGCAGTTAATCTATTCGTCTGAAGTTTCGGTTTCAGTTTTCGATGGTGTAGATTCTTCAGTTGGTTTTTCCGTTATATCTTGAGATTGAATTTCAGTGGATTCAGTCGTTTCGGTAGAGGCGCTTTGATCGCCCGATTCAACATCAGCGTCTTGAACAATTTCCTTCTCTTCAATTATTTCAGCCGGCTCCCACTGTCGTTTCCCAAAGATTTCTTCTAGGTTTTCTTTAAATATCACCTCGTCGATTAAGAGTTTTTCAGCTAATAGCTCTAGTTTATCCTTATTTTCTGTAAGGATTTTTAACGCACGCTGATATTGACTTTCAACTAATTTCGATACCTCTTCATCAATTATTTTTGCAGTCTCGTCAGAATACGGCTTGGTAAATGCATCCCTTCCTTGTGAATCGTAAAAGGAAATATTTCCTACGCGTTTATTTAACCCATAAATCGAGACCATCGCATAGGCTTGCTTGGTTATTTTCTCCAAATCGCTCAATGCACCCGTACTAATTTTAGAAAATACCAATTCCTCTGCTGCTCTTCCTCCAAGAGCGGAACACATTTGATCTAATAACTGTTCAGTAGTCGTAATGCTGCGCTCTTCAGGTAAATACCATGCGGCGCCCAATGAATTACCACGAGGCACAATCGTAACTTTCACCAACGGATTTGCATATTCCAACAACCAAGAAATGGTGGCATGACCTGCTTCATGTATAGCAATTGCCTTTTTCTCATCTTTGGTGATGATTTTGTTTTTCTTTTCTAGGCCTCCTACAATTCGATCTACCGCATCAAGGAAATCTTGCTTGCCAACTTTCTTCTTTTCTTTTCGTGCAGCAATTAATGCAGCTTCATTACATAAGTTAGCGATATCGGCACCACTAAATCCTGGGGTCTGTTTTGCCAAAAAGTCAATATCTAGCCCTTCTTCTAGTTTCAGCGGTTTTAAATGTACTTGAAAGATTTCTTTCCGTTCATTTAAATCGGGCATATCTACATAGATCTGTCGGTCGAATCGTCCTGCTCTTAAAAGCGCGCTATCCAGCACGTCCGCCCGGTTGGTAGCAGCTAAAATAATCACCCCACTGTTTGTACCAAAACCATCCATTTCGGTAAGCAATTGGTTCAACGTATTTTCCCGCTCATCGTTTGAATTAAATCCGTTATTCTTACCTCTGGCTCTTCCAATCGCATCAATCTCATCAATAAAAATTATCGACGGTGCTTTCTCTTTTGCTTGACGAAAAAGATCCCTTACCCTCGATGCTCCAACACCAACGAACATTTCCACAAAGTCAGACCCGGAGAGTGAGAAGAAAGGAACTTTAGCCTCTCCAGCTACTGCTTTCGCTAATAAGGTCTTACCGGTTCCTGGAGGACCAACTAATAAGGCGCCTTTTGGAATTTTTGCACCAATGTCCGTGTATTTCTTAGGGTTTTTAAGGAATTCAACGATTTCTACAATTTCCTCTTTTGCTCCTTGCAATCCGGCAACATCCTTAAACGTTACGTTAGTTGATTTTCCTTTGTCATACAATTGAGCTCTGGATTTCCCAATATTGAAAATTTGTCCGCCGCCGCCGCCGCTTCCACCGCCACCTGTCATTCTGCGCATTACGAAAAACCATATTAAGAAAATGATTCCGAATGGTAACAAGTAGGCTAGAATCGTCCCGAAATAATCCGTTTCTGTATCGCGAGCACATTCAAATCCACGTTCCTTTTCTAAGCTATTTTCGAAATTCCCAAGATCACCGATGTTCTCGAGTACAATTTCTGATTTTTTCTGTTTTTCTATGGATTTTTCTTTTTTTAGTTGCTTCCATATTTTAGGGTATTCTCCTTTCTTAAAGGTTTTTACCAATTCAATTCCTCTTCCATTTAAGGTGAAGTTAGCACGTTGATCGTTGATTATAGTGATTTTTTCAACGCCACTTGAATCTACCAATTCAAACAATGTCTGCTTACGTTCAATGGTTATGCGTGACTCCGCACCGTAAAATAGTTGAATTGCAATAAAAGCGATACCAGCTATTGCATAAATCCAATATACTGAAAAACCACCTTTCTTTTTATTTTCTGACATAATGCTTTAGTTTAAGTTAGGGATGTCTGTTCTTACACCGTCTGCCCACAATTCTTCTATCTCATAAAACCCACGGGCGTCCTTGTAAAACACATGGGCGACCACGTCCACGTAATCAAGCAAAACCCACTCACTGTTTCGTTGCCCTTCGGTATGCCAAGGTTTCTCTTTAAGGGTTTTTCGGGTGAAACGCATAATGGCATTGGTAATACCATCCACTTGAGTGCTTGATTCGCCGGAACAAATAACAAAGAAATCACACACCGCAGAACTTAAATCCCTCAGGTCTATAACCACAATATCCTTTGCTTTGTTTTCTTGCATTCCCTCAACAATACATTTGCTAAGTAATTCGGAATGCGATATTTCTTTTTTAATCTTTGCCATTAATTTTTATACAAGGTGCAAAACTAATTCATTAATTTAAATATACCTTTGGTTTTTACTCCTACTAGCTATAAATTATGCTAAAATTCGGTAAACAGGTTTTCAAACTGAATTCGGTCGATTCTACTAACAATTATGCAGCCAATCTACTAAAAGATGGGATAATTGAAAATGGGGCAGTAGTAATGGCAGATTTTCAGACGAATGGGCGCGGACAACGCAGCAATGTATGGCATTCTGACTCCGGAATGAACCTTTGTGCCTCATTTGTTTATTTACCTGCCAATTTGGCATTAAGCGACCTTATTACAATTAACTGGTGGGTTTCCTTGAGTGTCATCGATTTGTTAAACAAATTTTCCGTAAATGCCAGCATTAAATGGCCAAATGATATTTTTGTTGAGAATTTGAAAGTTGGTGGTTTGCTTATTGAAACGGTGAACCAAGGAGCTCAAGTTAAATCGATAATTATTGGGGTAGGAATTAATGTGAATCAACTTGATTTCAATACCATTCAAGCTACTTCAATAAAAAAAATAAGCGGAATTCATAACAGTGTAGAAGATGTGCTCTGGTCGCTTTGCGATTCACTTACATCCAATTTGACATTACTAAGCCAAAGAGATGTATTGAAATCATCTTACGAAGCCCTATTGTTCAGAATAGGTGTAAAACAGGAGTTTTTTCTCGCTGAGCAGGCTGTGTTTGGTGAAATCCGTGGAGTTGGGACATTGGGGCAGCTTAAGGTTCGAATCGATAATCAAGATCAATTATTTGATCACGGACAAATTAAGTTCATTATTTAAAAATCTTAATTAGGTTTTCACCCATGTCGTTAAATAAGGCCGTGAGTGGTCCTTTGGCCATCATTGCAATAAATGGTGAAGCCTCTCCCTTGAAAACTATTTGACCGCTACATGTTTGGTCGATTTCCTCAACAGAAACTATCAAATTAAATGGAAACGGACTGTGTGTTCCACTGCGGTAGCTAACGCTTGAAGAGGTCCGTTCGTTAAAAACTAAACCTATGATGATTCCCCCTTGTACTTTGAAGCTGCATTGCTTTTCATCGGAGTTAAATTCTTGAATCCGCTCAGCGGGAAGAAGTTTCTCCAAATTTTGGGGAACTGATAAAAAGCCCAAGACTTGATCTGAACTCGAGGCTATTGTAAACTGCTTGCTTTCTATTTGCATGAATTAGGATGGTGTCCAATTAGAGGGTAATTCGCGCCATTTCTTTAACTGGTCAAGCTCTTCCTCTTTTATGTATTCAAGATTAACGGCTTGTTCAATTAAATGGTCATAATCGGATAAAACAGTAAACGGAACTTCCGCTTTGTCAAAGGCCTCCTTCGCCGTATCAAATCCGTAGGAAAAAATTGCGATTAACCCTTTGACTTTCATCCCAGCATCTTTTAGGGCTTGCACTCCTTGTAAACTACTGCCACCTGTTGAAATTAGATCCTCAACCACAATTACAGTTTGTCCCGCTTCGTATGTACCTTCAATTAAATTACCCAATCCATGGTCTTTAACATTACTTCTAACGTAAATAAAAGGTAATCCCAATTCTTGGGCAACTAAAACACCTTGTGGGATTCCACCAGTAGCGATACCAGCAATAACATCCGGTTTGCCAAATTCTTTTTCTACTAACTCTGAAAATCGTTGGCGAATATATGTTCTGACCGTAGGGAATGACAAGGTTTTTCTGTTATCACAATAAATTGGAGATTTCCAACCCGAAGCCCAAGTAAATGGTTGTTGAGGCTGAAGTTTAACCGCTTTAATTCGTAATAATTCTCCCGCAATGCGCAACGCGCTATCTTTGTCATAAACCATGGCGCAAAATTATATTGTTTTTACTGAAAAAAAGACCTTGCATGTTGGTAGTTATGAACATCAATCTTGTGAAATAGTTACGGATGCGGTTGATTTTCCTTCGAAAAAATGGTGGAATCAGATTCACGATCAGAAGAATACGGCGTTGTTTTTCAACATGGACTTCAATTCGTTTAAAGCTAAGTTTAAAATAATACGTGCTGCAGGAGGCATTGTGCGAAGTAATAACTCACTTTTAATGATTTATCGAAATGCCATGTGGGATTTACCTAAAGGTTGGATTGAGGCAGATGAATTTCCCTTACAAGCAGCTATGAGAGAAGTCATAGAAGAGTGCGGGCAGATGGAATTGGTTGCTGACTCGATTACCCCCATCACGACGTATCACTTATATCCGCTTAAAGGACAAATTGTGCTTAAAGAAACACACTGGTTTCTTATGACAGCGGCACCTCCAATTTCCATAGTTCCGCAACGGAAAGAAGGTATTACAGAGGCGGCATTTAAAGCGTATCATGAAGTCGATGAATTAATGCAACATGCCTATCCAATGATTCGGTGGATATGGAATGAAATTTCAGAATAAAATAATTTCTATTAGTTTCGAATCTTCTATATTTGTTAAAATATCTCGTATGAAATTGTTTGCTTTTTTCTTCATGTTACTGCTGTTTAGCGGGGCTTATAGCCAATCTGCTTCTAAAAAAATACTAGTGTTTGACCCTGTAGAAATACAGCGAAATGATATTCCATACGATTCAAAAGAGGTTTTTGAATTTAATTTCACAAATAAAACAGGGCAAGCCGTTACCATTACTAATGTTCAAACCAGTTGTGGATGTACAACGGCTGAAAAACCAGAAAATCCAATAAAGAAGAACAAACGAGGCAAGATTACTGTTTCGTATGACACAAAACGAGTTGGTGAATTTGTTAAAACCATTACGGTTACCTCTGATAAAGCTCCTCCGGTTGTTTTGACCATACGAGGAAATGTTCTCCCCCAGAAACAATAGCAGGGAAGCATTCGCGCGTTGTTTCTCTTGGAATGATTATCTTCGCGCCAAAGCTTATACATGGAAATTCCAAAAACATTTGTTCCTGGTGAAGTAGAAAATAAATGGTACGCGCATTGGTTATCAAAAAACTACTTTCATTCAACGCCTGATAATCGAGAGCCCTATACCGTTGTAATTCCTCCACCAAACGTAACGGGTGTCCTACACATGGGACATATGTTAAACAATACAATTCAAGATGTACTGGTTCGAAGAGCACGTATGTTAGGTAAGAATGCCTGTTGGGTGCCTGGAACCGATCACGCTTCAATTGCAACAGAAGCTAAGGTTGTACAGAAGCTCAAATTAGAAGGCATCAACAAAACAGACTTGACTCGTGAGGAATTTTTGAGGCATGCATTTGAGTGGAAAGATAAGCATGGAGGAATCATACTCGAGCAATTAAAGAAACTGGGTGCATCTTGTGATTGGGAGCGAACCCATTTCACCATGGATGCCGAGTATTCAAAATCAGTGATTGCTGTTTTTATTGATTTATATAAAAAAGGAAAGATATACCGTGGGGTTCGGATGGTGAATTGGGATCCCGAGGCCCTTACTGCGGTTTCTGATGAAGAGGTATTGTATAAAGAGGTGAACTCTAGATTATACCATGTTCGTTATAAAATTGAAGGGTCAGAAGACGATTGGCTAACGATTGCAACGACCAGGCCAGAGACAATTCTTGGGGATACAGCAGTATGCGTTCACCCGGAAGATTTGCGATATGCACATGCTGTTGGTAAATCCGTTATAGTTCCTATTTCTGGCCGAACAGTTCCTGTGATTGCTGATGAATATGTCGACCCAACGTTTGGCACAGGATGCCTAAAAATTACGCCCGCACATGATATTAACGATTATGAACTTGGCAAGAAATTTAATCTTCCTTCAATCGATTTGTTTAATGAGAATGGAACCTTAAATGCGCATGGCCTTCATTATGAAGGGGTAGATCGATTTGAGTGCAGAAAACGAATTGCAAGTGAACTTCAAGAAAAAGGATACCTCGTAAAAACAGAAGATTACATTAACAAAGTTGGTTTTTCGGAACGAACAAATGCTGTGATTGAACCTAAATTGTCTTTGCAGTGGTTCTTGTCGATGAAGGAATTGGCTGAACCGGCCCTTGTTCATGTAATGAATGATGATATTAAGTTTTTTCCAGATAAGTTTAAAAATACCTACCGCCATTGGATGGAGAATGTAAAGGATTGGTGTATTTCCCGTCAATTGTGGTGGGGACATCAAATTCCTGCGTGGTATTTTGGACCAGGGACCAATGATTTTGTGGTTGCAGAAACGGCCTTAGAGGCAATTCAAATCTTAAAGTCACAAGGAATTCAAAAAGAAGTTTCTGAACTCACCCAAGACCAAGATGTATTAGATACATGGTTCTCGAGCTGGTTGTGGCCAATTTCTGTTTTTAATGGAATAACTCAACCAAAAAATTCAGAAATCACCTATTATTATCCAACGAATGACTTAGTAACCGCTCCTGAAATCATGTTCTTTTGGGTGGCTCGAATGATCATCGCAGGATATGAATACCTCGGAGACCTCCCATTTAAAAATGTCTATTACACGGGTATAGTACGAGATAAATTAGGACGTAAAATGTCCAAATCTTTGGGTAATTCTCCCGATCCTATTGATTTGATTAATCAATTTGGTGCGGATGGTGTGCGCATGGGGATACTCATTTCTTCTCCTGCAGGAAATGACCTGCCTTTTGATACGTCGCAGTGCGAGCAAGGTCGGAATTTCGCAAATAAAATTTGGAATGCGTATCGTTTAGTTTCAGGTTGGGAGGTAAGAGCCTTTGAACAACCTGTGCATTCAAAACAAGCAATTACGTGGTTCGAATCTAAAATGAACGAGAGTTTAATTGCTATTAATTCGCATTTTGATAAGTTCAGGATTTCTGATGCCTTGATGGAAATCTATAAGTTAATATGGGATGATTTCTGTTCGTGGTATTTAGAAATGATTAAACCCGGTTATGAGCAGCCCATTGATTCAACAACCCTGGAACATACTACCAAGTTTTTTGAAAAACTCATGCAGTTACTTCATCCGTTTATGCCATTTATTACCGAGGAACTGTGGCATGCCTTATCAACGCGCGGTGAAAGCGACGATATTATTGTGTCAAATTGGCCCGTAATTCAAACGCCTGATGCGCACGTATTAACATCCATGACTGAGGCATTTGAAGTAATTTCGGGTATACGGAATTTCCGTAAAACACAAAACATTGCCCAAAAGGTAAAACTTTCATTAGTCGTGGTATCTGAAACTTCAAATGATTTGGATGCGGTGCTCATTAAGATGGGGAATTTGTCTGAATTGAAAAGGCAAGCTGGTAAAATTGACGGGGCTCATTGCTTTATAGTAAAAGGAATAGAGTATTACATTCCTTTTGGAGAGTTGATTGACGTAGAGGGTGAACGCAATAAAATTCAAGACGAGATAAAGTATGCTAAGGGTTTTCTAGCTTCAGTTCAGACAAAATTATCAAATGAACGATTTATGGCAGGTGCACCGGAGCAAGTGGTTGCAGTAGAACGCCAAAAAGAGGCAGATGCTTTGCAGAAACTGGCCTTACTTGAATCCAGGTTGTCAGCGCTTAAATAAACTGAAAATCTACCCGTCGATTTTTGCGCTTTCCCTCATTGGTGTCGTTTGAGTCGATGGGATGTAATTCTCCGTTGTACTCTTCGATCATTCGGTCAGTACGTATCCCATTTTTAATTAAGATGAGCTTGATTTCGTTGCTGCGCTTTTTAGATAATTCTAAATTGAATGCTTCACTTCCATCACCGTCCGTGTTACCGATTATTTTGATTCGTAAATCACTATGGCTTTTTAATATTCGGCAAACACGTTTTAAGTAATCGGTATAACTGCTATCTACCGTAAATTCATTATATCCGAAATATACCGGATTAAACTCGAATTGTTGTAATTCTTTATACCGCTTTTCCTTGGCTGGTATCCCATTTTGAATGTTGTTTAACATGGATTTTGCTACACTTGGCTCAAGGATTGGAAGGTTATTTAGTTCGTAAGTCTTCAAATCTCGTTCAAGGAATATGAGGTAGCCGTTGTAAGGACTCCCCGGTGCATTAAATTTTGATTCAACATAACCGCTGGAATCATTAAGCATAAATTGAAAGTCAAAGGGATATGCTACACTTTGTTTGTTTTTTATTGTTGGGCTTTTACCTGAATTTAATTTGAAGTTCTTCTTGTTTTTTATAGCACCACTCACCTCAAATTGCTGAATAGCTCCCTCGTCTTCAATTCGAAACGTTCCGTTAGAAAAGTTCATTACAACTTGATGGCTCAGTAATACGGGTATGGTTCGGTTGGAGTCTATGGAAGGGTTTGTTAAGACACCAATCCAATTCCCGCTTATTTTCTGAGCGTGAAATAATGAAATAAATGATATAAAAATAAGTGTTGGAATAAAACAGAACCTCATAAAATGTTAAACGCAATTAAACTAATTTGGTTATTCTTTGTTATTAATTTTATGAAAATACTCGGTTTGCTTTTTATTGCGCTTGGACTATCTTTTTGCAGCACGGGCCAACGTAATGTCAATAATTCAACTAAAAACACAACAGGAATGAGTAAACATTCAATTCATGAATTCACAGTGATTTCTATCGATGGAGACAGTTTAAATTTGTCTGAATTTAAAGGCAAGAAAATGATGGTTGTGAATACTGCATCTAAATGTGGGCTTACCCCTCAGTACAAAGAATTAGAAGCACTTTATCGTGAATTTAAAGATTCGAATTTTGTAATTGTCGGCTTTCCTGCCAATAATTTTATGTCCCAAGAGCCAGGAACCGATGACGAAATTGCTGCTTTTTGTTCTAAAAATTATGGCGTAAGCTTTCCAATGATGTCCAAGATTTCTGTTAAAGGGAAGGATATGCATCCGGTGTATAAATTCTTAACGAGTTTGTCTGAAAATGGACTTGAAGACAACGAGGTTAAATGGAATTTTCAAAAGTATTTGATTGATGAAAACGGATTTCTAGTTCGTGTTATTTCACCAACAACTCCTCCAAATGATCTTGAAATCATCTCTTGGATAAAATCAAAGTAAATCGTTGAAATTTTGTTGAAAAGTTAAGGGGTTTGACGTAGTTCTGAATCCTTTTTCTCCCTAGCTTTTACGTATTTTTGTACTGTATTTTTAAATCGTTAAAAACAGTAAAAAAGAAGGTATGAGTGAAGCGGAAAATAGAGATAATTACTCAGCAGATAATATTCAAGTATTAGAAGGCTTAGAAGCTGTAAGAAAAAGACCTGCGATGTATATTGGGGATGTGGGCCTGAAAGGGTTGCATCACTTGGTGTATGAAGTAGTTGATAATTCAATTGATGAGGCCCTAGCCGGATATTGCAACCAAATCGATGTTTTTATTAATGAAAACAATTCAGTTACCGTAATTGATAACGGGCGTGGTATCCCTACGGCAATGCATACCAAGGAGAAAAAGTCTGCCTTGGAGGTTGTAATGACCGTACTTCATGCCGGCGGTAAGTTCGATAAAGACACATACAAAGTTTCAGGGGGTCTTCACGGAGTTGGTGTTTCGTGTGTGAACGCGCTTTCAACCCATTTAATGGCGACTGTGCGCAGGGATGGTAAGATTTTCCAGCAAGAATATAACATTGGTAAACCGTTGTATGATGTTAAAGTGGTTGGGGAATCAAAAGAAACAGGGACTGAAGTAACGTTTCAACCAGATGCTTCGATCTTTGATTACACAGAATACAATTACGACACGCTTGCGGCGCGTATGCGCGAATTAGCCTTCCTTAACAAGGGGATAACCATCACCTTAACGGATCGTAGAAATGTCGATGAGAACGGCAAAATGCATTCAGTGAGCTTTCATTCCGAAGGAGGATTACGTGAATTTGCATCGTATTTAGATAGAAATCGTGAAGCGCTTATCGCAGATGTAATTTATTTTGAAGGAGAACGCGAAGGTATTCCTGTTGAAGTTGCCTTAACCTACAATACGTCGTATACGGAGAATATTCAGGCTTATGTGAACAACATTAACACACATGAAGGAGGTACACACCTTTCTGGTTTCCGACGAGGTTTAACAAATACCTTGAAAAAATATGCAACAGACAGTGGGATGTTGGCTAAAGAGAAAATTGAAATTGATGGGGATGATTTCCGTGAGGGATTAACTGCGGTT
>JBEGMB010000099.1:0-21341 GCA_041183245.1 Bacteroidota bacterium | reverse complement strand
CGATGAATCGAATGCTTGGAATTTCTCTCATTCGCGCCCTTAAATAAGTCCCTAAGGCATGTTCATGTTGAAAGGCGCCTTGTAAATCAATAGAAGATAAATAATCGAAGGCGGCACCCAGGGCAATGGCTCCACTAATATTCGGTGTCCCTGCCTCAAATTTTAAGGGCAAGCCGTTGTAGGTGGTTTTCTCAAAACTAACCTGTTCAATCATGTCTCCACCGCCTTGATACGGAGGAAGCTTATCTAATACGGCCTTTTTACCGTAAAGAATTCCAATTCCGGTAGGTCCAAACACTTTGTGGCCAGAGAAACTTAAGAAATCACAGCCTAAGGATTGAACGTCTATGGTCAAATGCTGAATACTTTGCGCCGCATCAAGTAAAACTTTGGCACCAACGGCATGCGCTTTTTGTATCAGTTGTCCCACAGGGTTAACGGTCCCGAGTGTATTAGAAATGTGAATGATGCTCAGTAATTTCGTTCGTTCACTTAGTAATCTTTCAAAGGCTTCTAAGTCTAAGGTTCCGGCGGGCGTTACAGGGATTACTTTTAATACCGTACCCTTTCGTTCACAAAGCATCTGCCAAGGAACAATGTTCGAGTGGTGTTCCATGCCCGAAATAAGAATTTCATCGCCTGGTTTAAGCGTTTCGCCCAAGCTAAATGCCACCGTATTGATGGAGTCCGTCGTTCCTTTGGTAAAAATTATTTCTTGGCTGTGTTCAGCGTTGATATAGCGTGCTATCGTGGTTCTTGCCTGTTCATACGCATTGGTAGCTTGGTCACTCAAGAAATGGACGCCTCGGTGGACGTTTGCATTTTCGTGTGTATAATACCTTGAAATTCGCTCAATTACAGCATTTGGTTTCTGAGAAGTTGCACCGTTATCAAAGTAAATCAGGGGTTTTCCATGAACTGATTCATTCAAAATTGGAAAGTCTGCTCTGATTTCATTTACATTAAATGCGCTCATGGTACAAAGGTACAATAATCCCTTATTTTGAACGAATCTAAAATAGCGAAAGTTACTTGGGTTGCAGTTCAATAAACGGAATCATCATTTCTTCCATAGATATTCCTCCATGTTGGAACGTATTGCCGTAATGATTCACAAAATGATTGTAATTATTCGGGTAAACAAAGAAATCTGACTCCCTGGCGAATACATATTCATTAGAGAGTTTGATTTGAGGTAAGAAAGCCTCTGTAGGTTTATTAACTACGAATACTTCTTTTGAATCATAACTTAATCCACGGCCCACTTTATACCTTAAGTTGGTGTTCGTTGAGCGTTCCCCAACGATTTTTATGGGCTTGTTCACTTTTACAGTTCCGTGGTCTGTGGTGATGATAAGATGCGCTCCGATTTCTCTAAATTTCAATATCAGCTCTTGAAGCGGTGAATGCTCAAACCACGATTTTGTAAGTGAACGATAAGCGGCCTCATCGCTGGCTAATTCACGGATCATTTCCATTTCGGTACGGGCATGAGAAAGCATATCCACGAAATTGTAGACCACAAAATTCACATCGTTATCCTTGATTTGGTTAAATTGTTCGTTCAATTTTTTGCCAGCTTCGAGGTTAGTGATTTTGTGATAACTCCACTTACATTGTTTACTCAGTCGCTTCAGTTGTTGCTCTAGTAATTCTTTTTCAAATTGATTTTTACTTCCCTCGTCTTCCTCATAGCGCCAATATTGCGGGAATTTCTTTTCAATTTCAGATGGAAGTAATCCAGCAAAAAACGCGTTTCGTGCGTAATGCGTAGCGGTGGGTAAAATCGAGTAAATCACATATTCTTCCTCCTTTTGATAGGATTTCGAAATAAGAGGTTCAAGAATTTTCCATTGGTCGTACCGTAAGTTATCGATCACCAATACCGCCAATTTTTCCTTGCCTATTTTTGGTAGTACCCGTGTACGAATCATGTTGTGCAACATGTATGGCATGTCCTCGGTACCGTTCAACCAATCGAGGTAGTTGTCTTCTATGAAATCACAAAAAAGCTGATTCGCTTCTTTTTTCTGCATGTCGAAGATTTCCTTCATGGCTTTGTCTTCCGCTTGCTCTAATTCCAACTCCCAATACACCAATTTACGATACATTTCTGTCCATTCATTGGCGTCCATCCGGTTGTTTAATTGCATTCCAAGTTGACGAAATTCTTGTTGGTAGTTGACGTTTGTTTTTTGCGCTACGAGCTGGGTTTGTTGTAAGATTTTCTTTAGGCTGAGTAATATTTGATTTGGATTAACGGGCTTAATTAGATAATCCGCGATCTTACTTCCAATGGCCTCTTCCATGATGAATTCTTCTTCGCTTTTTGTAATCATGACCACGGGAACTAGGGGATTGATTTCTTTAATTTTGGATAATGCTTCAAGTCCACTGATTCCTGGCATGTTCTCATCTAAGAAAATGACATCATACGCGTTCTCTTCTGCTTTATCAATGGCATCGGTACCGTTAGTTACCCGGTCTACCGAATATCCTTTAGATTCTAAAAATAAGATGTGAGGTTTTAGTAGTTCGATTTCATCGTCAGCCCAAAGTATTTTACCCATTGCGTATATTTAAGTAAGTTTGCAGTATTAATTGTAAAAATAAGCAATTGCCAACTTTTTCTCATCCTTCGAATAAAAAGAAAATCATTAATGATCCTGTCTACGGATTTATAGCGGTTCCAGATGAATTGATTTTTGACGTACTGAATCACCCGTACATGCAGCGACTTCGTCGAATTATGCAATTAGGTCTTTCACACTTGGTTTATCCAGGGGCTCAGCATACACGGTATACCCATGTGCTCGGGGCAATGCATTTGATGGGCTTGGCGGTTTCGGTACTTCGTCGGAAAGGAAATGAGATTACAGAAGATGAAGAACGTGCCGTTAAATTGGCTATTCTATTACATGACATCGGACATGGTCCGTTCAGTCACGCCTTAGAATACGATATCGTAAACGGAGTAACCCATGAGGATTTGAGTGGTTTGTTTATAGACCGTTTGTCTAAGGAATTCGGAGATGATTTAGGGAGGGCCAACTTGATTTTCAAAAACGAATACACAAAGCCATATTTACATCAGTTGGTTTCGAGTCAGTTGGATATGGATCGCTTAGATTATCTGAATCGCGATAGTTTTTACAGTGGGGTGAGTGAAGGAATTATCGGTTCGGATCGTTTAATTGAAATGCTTGCCGTCCATGAAGGTAATCTGGTACTGGAAGAAAAGGCGATTTATTCCGTAGAAAAGTTTATTGTTGCTCGGCGTTTAATGTATTGGCAAGTATATCTTCACAAAACCGTGGTCGCGGCGGAGCATATGTTAATCCATGCCCTACGAAGAGCAAAGCACTTGGCTAAACTAGGAGCACCGCTTTTTGCATCTCCGGCATTGACCTTGTTCTTACAAAGGGATGTGACATTGAATGATTTTAAATCGGACCCTCAATATTTAGATGCCTTTGCGCAATTGGATGATTATGACATTTGGGGGGCTATTAAAGTATGGCAGCATCACGAGGACCGAATTCTGTCTCTCCTGTGTAGCGGCTTAGTGAATCGAAACCTTTTTAAGATTGAAATTTCAAAACAACCCTTTCCAGTTGACCGAATTTCCCTTGAGAAGGAATTGGTTCGCAATCACTTCAATGTTGATTCGGAAGGTTTAGATGATTTAGTATACCACGATTTATTGATGAATAAAGCCTATACCAACGATAAGCAAAACATCAATTTATTAATGAAAAACGGGGGGGTAATTGATTTGGCAAAAGCCTCAGACAACCTGAATATTTCTGCCTTAGCACATCCGGTAGAGAAATATTTCCTCTGCTATCCGCAACATCATTGACGACCAAGCTTTCCAGCTTTCCAGTCCTGAACTAACTTAGCCCATGCATACGGATTGAATAAATTGTTGGCGGGTAATTGACCGTTGGTGTACAGTTTGGTTAGGCGTTGATTTTGAGCATAGCCATAAGCCAAGGAAGCATCATTGCTCATTTTTGCGGCTACAAACGCTAAAGATTCACCGGATAGTTCACGTTGTGCTTTGCGCATGGCGTCATCGTAGGGTTTCATTTCGACAAAATATCGAGCGAATTCATCCCGAGAAGGCCACGGATGCACAACTACTTCCGGCATATTCAGAGTATCAGCTTGCATCATGTGAACGATGCTGTAACGATTATCAACTAGGGTATCCGGAATGATGTAGGTTGAACTGGAATACCCATAGAAATTAAAAACAAGCGTGTCGCCAGGAAATGAAACCATAGTAAAAAAACCGTAATAATCTGAAATTACTCCTTTTCTAATTGAGCGATTCCAAACGGTAGTGTAGGGGAGAGGTTCAAGGTTATCTTCAGCAATAATAACACCTGAAATTTGTAATATTCGTGAAGTGTCAACCACTGTGCGTTGCGCCTTGAAAGAATGGTAAAACAAGGTTAAAAAGAAAAAAGGCAGCCATTTCATAGGATACAAGATTAATGAAAAAACGGCAGGAAATCGGTCATTTTAATTTAATTAACATTTCAAGGAGATATCACTAAAAAAATCCCCTGAAATTTCTTATTTTTGCGAGAATTTATTGCTTTAGATTCACACATGTCATTGAATAATCTCACCCAAATTACTGAAGGCTTCACCTATGATGATGTCTTGTTAGTTCCTGCATTTTCTCAGGTTTTGCCTCGCGAGGTAGTATTGCAAAGCCGTTTTTCTAGAAACATCATTGTAAACTCCCCGGTAGTTTCTTCTGCCATGGATACCGTAACAGAGCACCGATTGGCTATTGCCATTGCCCAACAAGGAGGTATTGGTGTAGTGCACAAAAACTGAGCATTACGGAACAAGCGATTGAGGTAAGGAAAGTAAAGCGCTCAGAAAGTGGGATGATCATTGATCCCATAACCTTATCGGAATCAGCTACCGTAGGTGATGCCTTAGCTTTGATGAAGGAGAATAGCATTGGCGGCATTCCAGTAGTAGATGAAATTAGATGTTTGAAAGGAATTGTAACAAACCGTGATTTGCGTTTCGAGCGTGAGTTATCAAAGCCAATCGCAGAGGTTATGACTTCAACGAATTTAATCACCACCAAAGACGGTACGGATTTAGCTACGGCTGAAACAATCCTTCAGCAAAATAGAATTGAGAAGTTGCCTGTAGTTGATTTGGAAGGCAGATTAATCGGGTTAATAACATACCGTGACATTATTAAAGTAAAAGAACACCCCCTTTCGTGTAAAGATAATTTAGGTCGACTTAGAGTCGCTGCCGCCGTTGGAATCGCAGACGAAACCATGGATCGCGTAAAAGCACTAGTTGAAGCAGGAGTAGATGCAATCGTTATTGATACGGCGCATGCGCACACCATTGGTGTTGTGAAACAATTGAAAGATATTAAATCCCTATACCCAACCTTAGAGGTTGTTGTAGGGAATATTGCAACGGCCGATGCCGCACGATTTTTAGTTGAGGCTGGAGCCGATGCGGTGAAAGTTGGGATTGGTCCAGGATCTATTTGTACTACCCGCGTTATTGCAGGCGTTGGTGTTCCGCAGTTAACCGCAATTAATGAGGTTGCTAAGGCTATTGAAGGCACCGGTGTTCCTGTTATCGCTGACGGTGGAATTCGATACACAGGGGATATTGTAAAAGCCATTGCTGCCGGTGCAGATAGCGTGATGCTTGGTGGAATGTTTGCCGGGGTAGAAGAATCTCCAGGTGAAACCATAATTTATGAAGGACGGAAATTTAAAACCTACCGAGGAATGGGTTCACTCGAAGCCATGCAGAAAGGATCGAAAGATCGATATTTCCAAGCCGGTGAAGATGACATGAAAAAACTGGTTCCTGAAGGGATTTCTGGTCGGGTTCCTTTTAAAGGACAATTGCTCGAGGTAATGTATCAAATTACTGGTGGACTTCGCGCAGGAATGGGGTATTGCGGTGCAAGAACGATTGCTGATTTAAAAGGTGCTCGTTTTGTTAGAATCACATCGGCTGGTGTGCGAGAATCTCACCCCCACGACGTGACGATCACGCGTGAGGCACCAAATTATAGTTTAAAATAAACAGTTAAAGACATATGAAAAAAGTAGTATTTGGAATTTTAGCACTTGTTTTTTCCGTGGCCTTTGGTCAAAAAGATCCAGTTATCCTTAAGGTCAATGGAGAAAAAATAACTAAAAGTGAATTCTTACAGATTTACTTGAAAAATAATCCGAATCCAAAATACGATCAGGCATCGATGGATGAGTATATGGATTTATTCAAGAAGTTTAAATTGAAAGTGATTGAAGCAGAAGCCTTAGGTTATGACACAATTCCGAAGCTTAAGCGTGAATTTGAAGGATATAAGCGACAATTAGCGATTCCTTATTTGATAGATTCAGCTCAAAACGATAGCCTAGTGCGCGAAGCCTATTTTCGAACAGTGAATGAGGTACGATGTTCTCATATCTTGGTTAAATTAGATCCTTCCGCAACGCCTGCAGATACGCTTGCAGCATACAATCGAATTCTTGCACTTAAAGCTCGAATTGATAAAGGGGAAGATTTTGCATCAGTAGCCAAAATGAAGAACGGTTCAGATGATCCTTCTGCTGCGACCAACGGAGGAGATTTAGGATATTTTACCGCATTTCAAATGGTGTATCCGTTTGAGGATATGGCATACAAAACGGCAGTTGGAAGCGTATCTGCTCCATTCCGAACTCGTTTTGGGTATCACATCCTTAAAACTACGGGCCTTCGTCCGTCACGCGGTTCCATTAAAACAGCGCACTTAATGATCAGTGTGGCTAAAGATGCCGATCAAGCCACAAAGGATAATGCAAAAAAGAAAGTGGATGAAATCTATCAAAAGTTGAAAGATGGTGCAAAATGGGAAGAGATGGTTTCTATGTACTCTGATGATCCAGGGACAAGTAAAAAAGGAGGAGAGCTTCCGATGTTTGGCTCCGGAACAACCCAACGAATGGTCCCTGAATTCGAGGAAGCGGCATTTGCTTTGACCAAAGATGGTGAATTCAGTGCCCCAGTAAAAACAAACTACGGATATCACATCATTAAGCGCCTTGAGCGCAAAGATGTTGCCGGTTTTGAAATCATGAAGAAGGAATTGCAAACCAAGGTGAATAAAGATGAGCGCTCCAAGAAAACGCAAGATTCCTTTGTAAGAAAGTTAAAGAATAAGTATAAATACACTGCTGGACCAAAAGAAAATTTAGCATGGTTTGAAGCGAATCTAGATTCAACGTACTTTATGGGGAAATGGAATGCTAAAGCATTGAAATCTGATAAAACATTGTTCACACTCGACGGTGTTGATTTTGGTCAGCAAAAGTTCGCGAGATATTTAGAGAAGAATTATCGGGCACTCAAAAAGGATGAATCTAAAATGACCGTTGCTTCTCAATATAGAAATTGGGAGAAAGCAGCAATCTTAGAGTATGAAGAGCTTTTGCTTCCTTCGAAATACCCGGATTACAAAGCCCTTATTAATGAATATCATGATGGAATTTTATTATATGAGGTCATGTCTGACAAAGTATGGAACAAGGCAGTAAAGGATACAGCAGGTTTACGCGCCTATTTCCTTGCGAATCGTGATAAATACATGTGGCCAGCACGTTTGGAGGCTACGGTTTATGAGTGTTTAAACCTTGGTGTAGCCAATGAGGTAGCTTCGATGATTGTGAATGATACCGTTACTTCGAAACATGTAATCGAGAAGGTAAACAAAGACACTGAATTGAATTTGAAAGTGAAAATGAACAAGTTTGATCCAGAAACTACTGCGTTTCTTAAAGGTAAATCCCTCAACATGGGCGTAAATAAAACCTATGAGTTTGAAGGCAAATTGTATGTGGTAAAAGTTACTAATATGCTGCCTGTAATGAAGAAAGAATTTAGCGAAGCTAAAGGTACCGCAACATCGGATTATCAAAATTTCTTGGAAAAAAATTGGTTAGATAGCTTAACATCCAAATACAAAGTTAAAGTCAATAAAAAAGTGCTCTATAACCTCGGTAAATAATGAGAGTTTATTTCCTTTTGTTGTCTTTTTGTTGCGTTGGATGGCTTGCTGCACAGCCCATCGTTTTGGATAAAATTGCTGCACAAGTCGGTGACAATATCATTTTACTTTCTGATTTGAAAATTCAGGAAATGCAGGCCAAGGAGGCAAAGATTGAAATTGATAGCACGTTTGATTGCCGCATGCTTGAAGAATTAATGATTGAGCAGGTCTTAGTGAATCAAGCGAAACTCGACAGTATCCTTATTGCTGATGAACAAGTGGATGCCGATATGGAGAATCGCTTGCGTCTAATTCAACAACAAATGGGAGGACGACAAAAACTCGAGGAGTTTTATGGCATGACCTACAGTGAAATCAAGGACAAGTTTCGAGAGTCAATCCGTTCTAAAATGCTGGCAGATGAAATGCGTAATACCATTACCATGGGCTTAAGCGTAACGCCTAAAGAAGTAACTTCTTTTTTTAATGCCCTACCTGCAGATAGTATTCCATACATAAACATGCAACTTGGATTTCAGCAAATTGTGATTTACCCAGAAATCACCAAGGAAGACAAGAAAATGGCTTATGAAAAACTTGCAGGACTTAGAAATGATATCGTAGTTTCAGGTAAATCGTTTGAATCCATCGCTCGTTTGTATTCAATGGATCCTGGGAGTGCGCCGATGGGTGGAAAAATTGCCGCAACAAAAGGTATGATGGTCCCACAATTTGAGTCTACGGTCTTTAAATTGAAACCCAATGAGATTTCTGAAATTATTGAAACAGAGTTTGGGTACCACATTATAAAATTACTTTCCCGTGCCGGAGAAGATTTCGTGTGTTTACACATTTTAATTCGTCCAGAATTTAGTATCAAGGCGGTGAACCGGGCCTCTCAACGCATGGATTCCTGTTATCGAATGCTTAAAATGAATGAATTGACATGGGAGCAGGCGGTAGCACGTTTTTCAAATGATGCGTTAACCAAACAAAATAAAGGAATCATTACGAATCCGAAGAATGCCTCGCAAATGTGGGATATGAGTGATTTGAATGAAATTGATCAGCAAATCTATCTGCTTACGGATGCCATGGAAGAGGGGGATGTGACCCAGCCAAATTTGTATATGGATTTCATGACGCGTGAACAAGGAATTCGTATTGTTCGATTGATGAAACGTGTTCCAGCACACAAAGCGAATCTGAACGAGGATTATGCCTTGATTAAACAAGCTGCAGAAAGCGATAAGCGTACTCGAATTATAAATAAATGGGTTGATTCCAAGCTCGGAAATGCCTACATTCGTATCGATTCAGCATATCTTGCATGTCCATTTCTACATCAATGGGTAAATAACTAATACTATGAATGATTCAGAGAAATTGATCGCCTTAAGTGCGAGTTATAAAAAGCTTAAAGAGGAAATCCATAAGGTTATTGTTGGACAAGAAGATGTTGTTGATCAAGTATTGATTTCGATGTTTTCAGGCGGACATTGCTTGCTTATTGGGGTTCCAGGATTGGCTAAAACCTTATTGGTTAATACCATTTCAAGTGCATTGGGTATTGGTTTTAATCGCATTCAATTCACACCCGATTTGATGCCCTCTGATATTGTAGGTTCTGAAATTTTAGACGAATCTCGGAATTTTAAGTTTATTCAAGGCCCGCTCTTTACCAATATGGTGCTTGCCGATGAAATTAACCGAACTCCTCCTAAAACCCAGTCTGCCTTGCTTGAGGCCATGCAAGAACGTAAAGTAACTGCTGCAGGAACGAGCTATGTATTGCCAAAGCCATTTTTTGTTTTAGCTACGCAAAATCCGATTGAACAAGAAGGAACCTATCCCTTGCCGGAAGCGCAATTAGACCGATTTATGTTCAACGTTTGGGTTGATTATCCAGTGTATGAAGATGAATTGACGATTGTAAAGGCTACTACTTCGGATTTAAAGATTGAAGTGAATTCGGTGATTTCTGGGGAAGAAATTTTGGATTATCAAGCTTTAATTCGACGTATTCCTGTGGCTGATAATGTCTTGGAGTATGCGGTTCAATTGGTCGCTAAAACGCGTGCAAATTCTCCGTTTGTTCATGAGCTAACCAAAAAATATATCACCTGGGGAGCTGGCCCACGAGCATCGCAATACCTGATCCTTGGAGCCAAATGTCATGCAGCCTTACATGGTAAATTTTCGCCAGACATTGAAGATGTTAAAGCCGTTGCGGCCCCAATTCTTCGTCACCGTTTGGTTCGGAATTACAAGGCCGAAGCCGATGGATTTACCATGGATAAAATCATTGCTTCCTTGCTCTAATTCACTTTTCAACAACCCACATTATTTTGTTGAAAAGAAAGGTCCCAACTTTTAGGTGACCCGATTCGAATCCCCTACATTCGCTTAAAAGCAATTAGAACATGTTCGAGGACGATGATGATGCACAATTTGATGGTCAACTGGAAGGGGATTTAGCATTGTTCGAATCTTTTTTATCTGGCAATACCCTTGGGTTTATAGACAGTGATCGCATGGAAGCGATTATAGATCATTATTTTGCTGAAGGAGACTTTAAAAAAGCCAAAAGAGCGGCAGAAATGGCCGACATCAACTTTAGCTATAATCCAGTATTTAAATTAAGAATTTCTCAAGCCCTTAGTGGATTGAAATCTTTCAACGAGGCCTTGTCATTACTTGCCACCCTTGAACAAACTGGCTTGCCTCAATTTGAGGTATGGGTGACTTACGGTACAATCTTCAGTCAAATGGAGGATTATACCTCAGCGGTACATTATTTATCAATGGCCCTTCCGTTAGCGGATAAGGAGGATCAAATTGAAATCTATCTGGACATTTCGTTTGCCTACCAAAAAATGAAAGATATGGATGGCAGCATTGAAGTACTCACTAAAGGACTTGCAATAAACCCAACTTCAGAATCATTGTTGTATGAACTGGGTTTTACCTATGACCGCGTTGGTAGATATCAGGATTCAATTGATACCTATTTAAAGTATATCGAAGAAAACCCTTATGCAAACATGGCGTGGTATAATCTTGGAAATGCCTATTCCAAAGTGGAAAATTTCGAAAAAGCGATCTGGGCATACGATTATTCTATTTTGATTTTTGACGAATTCGCACCGTCACATTTTAATATGGGAAATGCGTATTTGTCCTTAGGTAAATATCATCAAGCCATTGAACGGTTCAAAACAGTGTTGAGTTTAGAGGGTGATGACCCCATGGCCTTGTGCTATTTGGGAGAAGCACACGAACAGTTAAAAGAATACGATATCGCCTTAAATTATTACCGCCTGAGTTTAGAACTTGACCCTAATATATATGAAGCCTGGCTTGGAATTGGTATTATTACTGATGTACAGGGTAAAACGAAAGAAGCGATTGGAATTATCCATAAAGCCTTGGATTGTGACCCGATAAATGCCTCAATTAATTTGGTACTTGCAAATGCATACCATAAAATCGATGATTTTGACCAAGCACGTTTTTACTTTTCTCAGGCCTTAGAATTGGATTGGGAAGATGAAGAAATCTTGCGTGATTATATCTTTTTCCTGTTGGGACAGCATCCCATAGAAGCACTTGAACTTCTTGAAGATTTTCAGATGGAACTTGAGCATAATCCTGAATATATGCTTTTGTTTACACATACCTTAGTTCATTTGAATCGAATGCCTGAAGCACTTATGCTTTTTTCATCCCTTGTCGCAGTAGATAAAACACAAGCATCCTTAATTCTTGAGTGGAATCCCGCCCTTCAATATCACAAAGATTTTGTAACTTTGCTGCATGAGTAATTTTACACTTCCGTTTATACCTGAACGTCCGCAAAAACCTCGTAACGAGGGGGTTACTATGATGATGGACAAAGGGATGGGCCTCCGTGAAACAGAACATTTTATTGAAGCATCCGCTCACTTAACCGATTTGGTGAAATTCGGTTTCGGAACATCCTATGTGACTAATAACCTAGAAGATAAAATCAAATTGTATAAAGAGGCTGGGATTCGACCATACCTCGGAGGGACCTTGTTTGAGGCGTTTTATGCCCGTGGCTGTGTGGATGATTACCAACGCTTGCTTGATCGCTTGGATTTGGATTTAGTTGAAATTTCAGATGGTTCGATTATCATCCCGCACAAAGAAAAGTGTAAATTGATTAAATCGATGGCTAAATCACGCACGGTTTTGTCTGAAGTTGGATCAAAAGATTCTGGAATAATTGTCTCCCCATTCAAATGGGTGAGTTGGATGAAAGCTGAATTAGATGCAGGTTCTTGGAAGGTAATTGCTGAAGGACGTGAAGCTGGAAATGTGGGTGTATTTCGTCCGAATGGAACGGCACATACCTTGCTTATTAATCACATCATTGCGCGCGTTGATCCTTCGCAAATTCTTTGGGAAGCCCCTCAAAAAAATCAACAGGTGTGGTTCATTAAATTGTTTGGTGCAAATGTAAATCTTGGAAATATTGCTCCAAATGACATGATTCCACTCGAGTGCCTGCGCTTGGGATTAAGAGGCGATACGTTTTTCGATTTTCTACCACAAGATTATGCCGATCGCTTGAAACAAGTGAATGACGAGAATGAGGTGGTCGATGAGACCGAAGAATAACCCACTGTGTTTGCACTCAATTCTGAATACAAGCTGCATGAAGGTCCTGTGTATGCAATAGCAATTTCTGAAAACATTGCATATACTGCCTCCGCAGATAGAACAGTTAAATCGATAGACCTTTCATCAGGTATAATGCAACCCTTTACGGTACGAAGTGAGGTTTCTCCCATTTCACTATGGGCCATTTCACCGGAATTGTTAGCCATTGGCTATTTAAATGGCGAATTGTATTTAGTTAATCCCCACACTCGGAAGATCCTATTTGAGCATTCTTTTACGGGGGAAGGAGTTTTTTCCTTGTATTCATTCAATGATTCGGAATTGTATATCGGACTTGGTTCTGGTCGCTTAGCCATTTTAGATTTCGTGCGCTTGGATTGGATCTACTTAGAACAAATCAGTACAGATAAAATTCGTGCAATAGCTTACGATACCAACACGCATTGTTGCTATATTGGTGCTAAAGATGGCGAACTAATTGCTTTTGATGTAAACGACTATTGCGTCAATGATCGATGGCATGCCCATGATGGTGGAGTTAATTCTTTATGCATCTCTTCAACAAATCTGTTGGTCTCAGGAGGAAAGGATGGTCATATCCGGGTATGGAAAAATAAGGAATGCGTTAATTCTATTCCAGCGCATCGCGGCGTGGTTTACGGATTAATTGAAGTAGGGACTTACCTTGTCTCATGCAGCAGAGATAAAACAATTAAGGTGTGGGAAATGGAATCCCTAAAACCAGTTCAAAAAATAACCTTTCACCGACAATCAGTAAACCAAATGGCGCAACAAAATGCACATTCTTTCGTTACTGCTTCCGACGATCACAGAATCGCACATTGGGAATATGCGGAATAAGTTGATTTTATTGGTTTTTTTACTCCTTGGGTTACGTCAAGTTAGTGCCCAACAAGCAACTTTTTTATCGCAGTCAGAATTAGGGTTTTCCTTAGGCCAAATGTATTACATCGGTGATTTGAATCCCTTTATGCCCTTTAAAAACAGTCAATGGGCATTTAGTTTGATGTACCGGTATAACTTGCATTCTCGAATGGCCTTAAGGTTATCTTATTTACAGGGAAGCGTTGAGGCCGATGATAAGAATTCATCGAATTCAATCTTGGTTAATCGTAACCTTAATTTTCATTCGGATATTAAAGAACTCGCCGCCGGTATTGAATTCTATTTTGCACCCTTTTATTTTGGTAGAAAGAATGGTCAAAAGCAAATCCAAGGAACGGCCTACTTTTTAACGCAAATCGGTGGGTTTTATATGAATCCAAAAACCAGCTTCAATGGAGAAGAAATTGAATTACGGCCATTGGGTACGGAGGGACAAGGAACGGTATTAAACAAAAAAGGAACCTATAGCAATTTTCAATTGTGCGTTCCGCTAGGCATCGGTGCAAAAGCGCAAATCGGAAAACGAGTGACCTTCAATGTGGATTTAGGCATACGTAAAACGTTTACAGACTACATGGATGATGTAAAATCAGCTACCTATGTTGATCCTTCGGTACTGGCGCAGTATTCTGGTGAAACAGCCGCTGCCTTATCCAATCAAAGCCTTGATGGTGCACGTAATGGATATCGTGGAAATCCAACCACTAAAGACTGGTATGTGTATGCGGGTGGCATGGTAAGCGTTCGTTTAGGACGTGGACGAAAGTGTTTTAAGCTTCGTTAGAAATATCGTTGTTCAAGAAGATAGCCTTGAACATAATCAAAGACTCCCTCTTTTAACGAATGAAATGCTTGGGAATATCCGGCTTCATGTAATTTATCCATGCTCGCACACGTATAATATTGGTAGGTGTCGCGGATATCTATGGGCGTATCAATGAATGAAATCTTAGGCTCCTTTCCCATCGCTTCAAAGGTATATCGAGCCAAATCAATAAATGGATTGGCTACCCCAGAACCCAAGTTGTAAATCGCAGATTTCGGCTTTTGCTCTAGTAAAAATTCAATCACACGCACAACATCCTTCACGTAAACAAAATCCCTGGATTGATAACCGTCAGCAACATCTGCTTTGTGTGATCTGAAAAGACTCATAGAACCCGTGGCTTGAATTTGATTGAAGGTATGCATTACTACCGACGCCATTCTTCCCTTGTGGTATTCATTGGGACCGTACACGTTAAAGAACTTCAATCCAGCCCAAAAGGGTGGAGTTTTTTCTTGTGCTAACACCCATAAATCAAAATCCTGTTTGGATTGTCCATAGGGATTCATCGGTTTCAATGATGGGATTAAGGCATGGTCATCGACATATCCGTGTTCACCATTTCCATAAGTGGCCGCAGAAGATGCGTAAATCATGGGTATTTGGTGTTCCGTACAAAGATCCCAAATACGCATAGAGTAGTGTAGATTCAAATGATCAAGAATTTCCAAATCTTGTTCTGTGGTGTTGGTCCGTGCACCAATGTGAAGTACGCCATCAACCTGTGAAGCATGCCCAATAAACCATTCCAGAAAAACTTCACGGTCTATAAATTCTGTATCTGTGGTATGGATAAAATTTGCTTGTTTTTTTTCAATAGTAAAGTCATCAACCGCAATAATGTGGTGTGTGTTTTTACGCGCGTATTCAGCAAGTAGACATGAACCAATAAATCCGGCTGCACCTGTAATTACAAGGATTGGTTTTTGATCCGGGTTAACCATGGATGGTTGGGTTGAAATTAAAATAATCCGTGTATTTCACCATCAATTGAGTTGATGATTCTTCCAAGGTCTTCTTGGCTTTCAGTGAAGTTATTATTGTCAATATCAATGATCAGTAACTTGCCTTTATCATACGTTGAAATCCATGCTTCGTATCGTTCATTCAAGCGTTTCAAGTAATCCAATCGGATGCTTTCCTCGTAGTCTCTACCACGTTTTTGGATATGACTAACCAAGGTTGGAATACTGGCACGTAAATAAATCAATAAATCAGGCGCTTTAACAAACGAATCCATGAGGTTAAACAAGGAGAAATAGTTCTCGAAATCTCGCGTAGTCATTAGCCCCATAGAATGTAAATTCGGTGCAAAAATATACGCGTCTTCGTAAATCGTTCGGTCTTGGATTACGGTTTTCTCTTGGGAGTGAATGTCCTGAATTTGAGAAAATCTACTATTCAAGAAGTACACTTGCAAGTTGAACGACCACCGTTGCATGTCTTCGTAAAAGTCATTTAAGTACGGATTTTGTTCTACGTCCTCAAAATGAGTCTCCCATCCGTAATGTTTTGAAAGCATGTTAGTTAGTGTGGTTTTTCCAGCACCAATGTTTCCGGCGATTGCAATATGCATTGATTTAATTTTAAAGGACTAAATTACAAAATTCGGATTGAAATTTCGTGTGAATCAAGGCTGAATTATAAACACATTTAGTTCGCTCGATGTACGTGCAATTAACTGATTTCCAGATACATATAGTTCTCGTATGTTTTCGGTTGTGGATATTTTGTAAACTTCGTTCACGCCTTCGAATAAATCACGGTAATACAACAAGTTCTCATTGACAAAGAAAAATCCATCGGCATAAGGGATCATAGCTTGATTCGTTTCAGAAACACAGCGAACAACATTCATAAAGTCATCCATTAGACAAATTTTACCATCGGATGAACGAATCCAAAGTCCAGATTCATTTTCATTTAATGTGATTTCTCCCGATATCCCTAAAATTCCTTGAAGGTTATCTACCCGCTGAATTTCTTTTTTGCTCACAAAATTAAAGAGCACAAGGCTACTGTTTAATTCATCGTAGATCCAAAGCATGTCTGCGCGTTTACTTGTGGCAAGTGCCGACACATTGAGTAGTCCAAGTTCATCTAAATTTAAGCACGTTCCATTTTCGCTCAAGGTGTTATCAAGAAAACAGAGTTGTTGCTGACTTTTTGAAAAAACGGCGATTTTCAAAGAGTTAATCGATTCAATATCGTCGATGCTTTGCCACTTTTTGATACTTTGTTTAATCGGAGTTGAATAGTTGCTGAATTTGCTAATTTCATCTTTGTTTACAAAATATACATTCTGTTGCCCATCGAGAAAGGTAGCGCTTGTTCCCTCAGGAATATTTATGGTACGTTTCAATTCAATGTGAACGGAGGAGTTTTGACTCCATGCATTACATGCGCCAAATAGAAATAATAGGAGGTAAATCTTATGCTTCAAATTGAATAAGTTCATCAAGGTACGTACGGGAATTCATTACCCGTGGAATTTTATGTTGTCCTCCGAATTTACCATTTTTTTTCATCCATGCGAAGAATGTGCCCGGGGCTAACACCGTTATTTTCAGTGGAAGCATGTTGAGGTTATTTGCACGCTTCGTATCGTAATCTGAATTCACCTTACGCATGCAGTGGTCTAATTGCATGATGGCATCAGAACTCAGCTCCATTTCGGAAGGGATTTCGATAGCCCATTCATGTCCTCCTATTCCTTGATCAAATTCAAAATATGGCGCAACGGTATAGTTGCTGATTTCAATATTCTGGATGGCCGACCATTCGCTAATTGCTTGCTCTACGTGCATTACCACCGCTTTTTCACCGAAGGCATTGATGTAATGCGCTGTTCTTCCGGTTACCTTATATCGATAGGGTAAAAGCGATGTAAAGGTGATTGTATCGCCAATGATATAGCGCCAAAGTCCTGCACTGGTGGAGATTACCAACGCGTATTCAACATCCAATGAAACTTGATCAAGGGTTAATACATGGGTTGATTCCAGCCCCTTGAATGATTCCATCGGGATGAATTCATAGTACACCTGAGCGTCGGTTAGCAAGAGCAATCCATCCGTATTTAATTCATCTTGTAATCCAAAATAACCTTCGGAGGCATTGTAAGATTCCACGAAATTCATGGAAGGGTTTCCGATTAATTTATCCAGTTGGTTTTGGTAGGGGGCAAGGTTCATACCTCCATGAATATAGAGTTCTAAATTTGGCCAAACTTCATGTAGGGTATTTTTACCGGAATGCTTTAACACAATGTTGCCGAAGGTTGTCATCCAGCTGGGCACTCCTGCAATGATTGCTACATCCTCTTTTATACTGGCTTCTGCCATGAGCATGAGTTTTTCTTCCCAATCGGCGTGCAATACAATTTGTTTTTCAGGTACCCTTCGGAATTCCGTCCAAATGGGTAAGTTATCAATGATTATCGCTGAAAGGTCAGCCACAATGGCATGCTGATCAATGTTTTGAAGGCTGTTACTCCCGCCCAGGATTAAATGTTTTTTAGAGTATAATTTACGGTTGGGTACGTTTTGATGATAGCACGCTAAGAGATCTTTTCCACCTGCATAATGGGTGTGTTCAAGACTATCTTTGGTTACAGGCAGGGTTTTAATACGTTTTCCCGTGGTGCCAGAACTTTTTGCAAACCATTTGGTGTATCCTGGCCAAAGTACATCTTTCGCTCCATGAATTGCTTGTTGAATATACGGTTCAAGGGTATCGTAATCTTGCAAAGGAACCTGTTGTTGGAAATGCTTAATAGATTCTATCTGTTCGAATCCATGGATTTTACCGAAGTTGGTGTGTTGACCAGCATCCAAGAGTGCTTTTAGGACTTTCACCTGAGATTCAATAGGGAAGTCACGATAAAGTTCGATTCGCTTTAAGCGGTACCGAATATACGTAGAGAAAAGGGCGTCAACCAACATGGCAAGGCCCCAAATTTAATTAACCGAAGATTAGGATTGATCCAATAACCACAAGTAAAAAAATGGTGTAAATGGTTGCAACAGCTGCTGTACTTTCTTCAAAAAATCTACCTGACATATGCTAAAGTTTTTTCAAAGGTAAACATAAATTTTAATCTCGGTTGCCCAATAAGCGCAACAAGGTCAAAAATAAATTCACAAATAAGATATACAACTGCATTCCACCAATTAAGGCAAGCTTGTTTCTAGTTTCTTCAGAGAATTCTGGAGATTGGGCCACCATTTTTAATTGTTGCATTTGGTATGCTATTAACCCTGTAAATACGAAAACCCCTACGATAGTAATAACCCAATCCATCACGCCACTGCCGATGAACATGTTGAGTACACTCGCCAGAATCATCCCTATTAAAACCATATACAATAGGCTTCCAAATTTTGTAAGATCAGTTTTGGTGGTGTATCCTAAGATCGCCATACCTGCAAACGCACCGGCTGTTACAAAGAACGTGAAGGCAATCGCTTGAGTAGAGTAGGCTAAGAAAATCACACTTAAGGTACTTCCCATACTCGCTGAGTAGGCTACAAAAAGTGCCAACAAAATCGTCATGGATAAGCGTTGAAAACCCCATTGAATTACCATGGATATAACTAATGGTGCAAAGAGCATGACATAAAATAACATGGATGTCTTACCATCGCTGGTCATAAACAATTGATCGAATAGAACTTTGTTTGTACCCACGGCATAGGCGATAACTCCGGATACTGCCATGGCAATAAACATGTAGCTGTAGACCGAGCGAATGAAATTACTTGCTATACTCGCTTCGTAGGTGTTGTTTGAATAATCAGTCATTTTTAATGTAGTTTACTTTGTATCAAATTTATAAATTCTTTTCTAGTTGAATCATTCGACAAGAAAATTCCTGTAAAAGCGCTGGTTGTTGTCGCTGAATTTTGTTTTTCTACACCGCGCATCTGCATACACATGTGAGCACATTCAATAACAACGGCTACGCCTTTGGGTGCAAGGGTACGTTGAATGCAATCCCTGATTTCGATTGTCAATCGTTCTTGAACTTGCAGCCTTCTGGCATAGGCGTCCACTACCCGTGGAAGTTTACTCAACCCCACAATTTTTCCATCAGGAATATAGGCGATGTGTGCTTTTCCGAAAAAAGGTAACATGTGGTGCTCACACAAAGAATAAACGTCGATGTCTTTTACCAAAACCATTTCAGAATACGCCTCATGAAAGATTGCTTGTTCGATTAATTCGTCTGGATTTACTTCATAACCATGCGTTAAAAACTGCATGGATTTAGCCACGCGTTCAGGTGTTTTGAGCAATCCTTCTCGGTTTGGATTCTCTCCCAGCCCTTCAATAATTGCTTTGTAATGCTGTTCTAATTCTTCTTGTTTCAAAATGTATTGTGCTATGTGGATGAGTTAAAAAGGTTCTTTTCCGCCGAAATATTCCACAAAATTGTTTTCGGTTTCTACTAATTTCAGTTTGGCTAACGCAGCACCATATCCCGCAATAATTGGTTCTAAAATTTGCCAAATTGCGATGATAACATGTTCAGTTGAGGTCATAATGCCTTCTAGAAACGGTACATCTAAATTTAAGTTTTTGTGATCAAGTTTTTCGGTTACTTCCTTTTTAATGATCGCACTTAAATCCTTTAAATTCATTACAAAGCCTGATTCAGAGTCTGGGGTGCCGCATACTGTAACGTATAACACAAAGTTATGACCATGCCAATTTTTATTAGCACAGCGTCCAAATACTTCATTGTTTTTCTCTTCACTCCAGTTCGGTTGCCATAGCTTATGTGCCGCATTAAATGTCTCACGGCGAGTGATATACACCTTATTCATTTACCAATGTTTTTTCTATTGTTACTTTGACCGTTTCATCCAAGGTAAGTTGTTCAATTTGTACCGCGACTAATTGATTCACCAAGTGAACATTAAACGGAGCTTCTACTTTAATATAATTTTCTGTGAAACCATACATTTTACCCTCATCTTCTTCGTGCTCGAATAATACCGTTTTCTGAAGTCCTAATTGACTGTGATAAAACTGTTTTTTCTTTCGGGCGCTCAATAAATGCAGTTGTTTGCTTCGTTCTTTTCGTATGTGCATTGGGACAGGCTCCCCCAATTTAATTGCGGTGGTATTGGCGCGTTCAGAATAAGTAAATACATGCAAATACGAAATATCAAGCGTTTGTAAAAAGTCTACCGTTTCTTGAAAGTCTTCCTCTGTTTCTCCCGGAAAACCAACAATGACATCCACCCCAATACAACACGATGGATTTAAGCGTTTAATTTGTTCCACGCGGTCTTGAAACACCGAGCGCTCATATTTTCTTCTCATCAATTTCAAGATGCGGTCACTTCCGGATTGCAGTGGAATGTGAAAGTGGGGCATGAATCGCGTGCTTTGGCTTAAACAAAAATCGATGATTTCATTGCTTAGTAAGTTCGGCTCAATGGATGAAATCCGAAAGCGATCGATCCCTTCCAGGGTATCTAATTCTTGGATTAGTTGGAAAAAATTTTCGTCTCCGCCTTGCCCAAAATCACCAATATTTACACCGGTCAAAACCACTTCTCGAACCGGAGTATCTACTAATTTTCTTGCTTCTTGAATAGTTTCTGCTATCGTTGCATTTCTGCTTTTTCCTCGGGCCAAGGGGATGGTACAAAAGGTACAGAAGTAATCACATCCGTCTTGTATTTTTAAAAAACTACGGGTACGATCGCCCGCACTAAAAGAAGGGTTGAACGTTAAGGCATGCTTTATGGATTCATGTTTGACCACTTGCGTTTCTTTCTCAATGTTGGCTTCAACTTCTTCAAGTAATTTGAATTTTTCGTTTGCACCGAGTACCATATTTACCCCTGGAATCTTAGCAATTTCTTCAGGTTTTAATTGGGCATAACATCCAACGATGGCTACATACCC
>JBEGMB010000098.1:0-5253 GCA_041183245.1 Bacteroidota bacterium | reverse complement strand
GCCCGGAGAATATTATCTGGTGGTTACCGCAACTGGATATGAAGACCGAGAATATTATTTAGGACTTCGCGATGCGGATGTAATAAAAACCTATAAACTCTTCCCTCCAAATGTTAAAGATGTAGAAGATGTAGTTGTTACGGCAAAAAAGTCAAATCCCGGAAGAGAGATCATGTTGAAAGTGGTTAATAAAAGGGATTCCATCAATCCATGGAATTACCCGCATACGGTGGACGTTTATATCAAGGCGAGTGAAAAACTGGATTTTCCAAAACAGAAAGAAAAAGAAAAAGAGGAAAATGAAGAGCCAACCTTTGAGGGTCCAAAAGACACCATAAGCAACCGAATGAACTTGGTTGAAGTTCAAATGAATCGTTCTTATGCCCCACCAAACAAGGTCAAAGAAATCCGAAATGCTTATGATTTGTATGGCAACGCCAAAAACTTGTACTTTACCACGACGGTAAAAAGTAATTTCAACTTCTTTGAAAATTTACTTCATTTAGATGACCTTCATCAAACGCCGATCAGTTCACCGATTTCAATACCGGGGATTCTTTCCTACAAATATCGATTGGAAGAAAAATATGAAGAAAATGGTCGAATGATTTCTCGAATTAAGATTATTCCAAGAAATACAGCAACCACAACCCTTGAAGGATACATTTGGGTAATTGACAGCGTATGGCTCGTACAAAAATTGTCCCTCACCATGAATAAGGGAAATCTTTTAATTTACGATCGGTTTCAGGTCGATCAAGAATTTGATCATCCAGGGGATAGCCTATGTGTTCTAACGAAACAAACCCTTACCTACGGGGTGAAATATAAATCTGAAACATCCAATGCAAGCACCGTCGCTTTATTCTCCAAGTACAATTTTAACCCGAATTTTTCACCAAAGTTTTTCAATACCGAAGTCGCAATTACCGAACAAACGGCGTATGAAAAAGACAGTACATTTTGGGGGCAAACTCGTGCCGTTGGATTAAGTGAGGAAGAAAAACGCTTTATCTATGTAAAGGATAGCATTGAAGAAGCGCACAGTAAAAAGGAATACTTAGATTCTGTGGATGCCGTATTTAATAAAATCACTGCATTAAAAATTTTATGGTTTGGCGTGGATCACCGAAATCGGGTGAAGCGTCAGCAATTATCGTTCGGTTCTTTAGCAACCATGGTACAACCGATCGGTATTGGTGGCCCGCGTGTTGCACCCAGTTTTTATTATTTTAAAAAATGGGAAAATCAACGCACATATGATTTTTACACGAGGCTTTCATACGGCTTTTTAAATCAAGATCCCAAAGGAGTGATTTGGAATAAGTATCGCTTCGACCCCTTTCATCAAGGCGATATTTCGGCTTCACTCAGTCATGAATTCGATGTAATCCGAGGCTATGATGCCATTACTCAAATTTATCGCAGGAATAATTTTATTGAGGCAACACAATTAAATATTGGTTTAAACTATGAATTGGTGAATGGCCTCTATGCGGGCGCAAACATTAACATCGCAGAGCGCCGAAGTTTAAAAGATTTCAAATTCTTGGAAATTGCTGACGATTTTATTCCAAACGACAGTGCGATGGCCTTTGACCCGTATCAAGCCTCTATCGTTTCTTTTGATTTATCGTATGTTCCGCAGCAACGTTATATGCGCGAACCGTACAGAAAAGTCGTACTTGGTTCGGCGTGGCCGACCTTTAGTATTTATTACAAAAAAGGAGTGTCGGGACTTTTTGGGAGCGATATCAACTATGATTATCTAAGTTTTGCCATTCAGCAGAATTTCAAATTAGGGTTGTTAGGTAATACCAGTTACCGGCTCCTTACGGGAACATTTCTTAGCATGAAGGATGTTCGAGAGCCTGATTTAAGGTATCAAAGAAGATCTGATCCGATATGGTTTTCCAATCCCTTGTATTCATTTCAAGGCTTAGATACAACCCTTCCTACAAAAAGCTGGGTGCATGAAGCACATTTTGTGCATCACGACAATGGGGCCCTATTAAATAAAATCCCGTTCATGAAGAAAACGCGCATTGGTTTAGTAATTGGTGGTGGCGCCATGTATGTTCAAGAACATAAGTATCAACATTACGAATTACTCGCAGGATTAGAACGAAGCTTTAAACTGTCCCGAAGAAGACTGCGTATTGGAATCTACGGTTGCGCATCGGATGGCAACAAATCAACGCTTAATTTAAACTATAAGGTGTCCTTTGCCTTGTTAGATGATCGAAATATGAAGTGGAATTTTTAGGCTTCCGGTTGGGAGGATTTCTTGAAAGAAAATAAGCTTTTTCGATTGAATAGAATCATTAAACCAACTCCAATTGAAATGCAGGAATCAGCCACATTCCAAATGGCAGGAAAAACCGGTTTATCACCCAACCATGGCATCCATGTGGGCCAATAGGCATCAAACTGGAACATATCTACTACATTTCCAAATAAAAACCCCTTGTTCCTAACCTCTACAGGGAATGAAATCCCGTATTGATCACAATTCATTTTAATTCCGGAGCCTTCTAATTGATTAAAACTATCGCACGGATTAAAGGGGAAGATAAAATCGTAGCACATCGAATCAATTAAATTGCCCGTGGCACCCGCTAATATCATCGTTAAGGCAATCAACTGAGGCCAAGCGATGTGTTTCTTAACTTCCCTCCAAATGTAATAGGCAATTCCGGCAATCGCAACGATTCTAAAAATACTCAAGGCGAGCTTACCATAGATGGAACCACCAAGTGTTGTACCGAAGGCCATGCCTTGATTTTCGATGTAATGTAAGGCAAACCAATTCCCAAAAACATATTGTGTTTCGTTCGGGGAAAAACTAGATTTAATATAAATCTTTACCCACTGATCTATTGCTAATAAGATCACGAGAATTGCTACAACTGCCCAATATTTTCTACTCACGAATTCTTTTGTGCGTTTTTAGCATCTATACTCATGGTAGCATGCGGAACAAGGCGTAAACGCTCCTTTGGAATTAATTGCCCAGAAACTCGGCAAATGCCATAGGTTTTATTTTGAATTCGGACCAAGGCAGCTTGTAAACTCTGAATGAATTTCTCTTGACGAGCAGCCAATTGAGCAACTTCTTCCCTTGACAAAGTCTCCGAACCATCTTCCATCATATTAAAGGTTCTACCCGTATCATCCGTACCATGGTCATCGTTGTGAGAAAGCGAGCCTTTCAGTAAATTAAAATCGACTTGAGCTTCCTCTAATTTCTTATTGATTAATGCTTTAAACTCGTCGAGCTCTGCATCAGAATATCTTGTTTTTAGGTTTGACATAGCGCTTATTTTGAAAGGTAACAAATATATAATTTTATTCAATTTCTATGGGGAGAAACTTATAAAGTTAAAATAAAAGGTTCAACAAGAAATGATTAATTTCGTCTTATGATTCGATTTTTTGGGGATAATCGACCCTTAGTGCTATTTTTCCTGCCATTTGTAGTGCTTGGGTTTCATGTTGCTTATCACCTCAATGTTGCACCTAGTGGACCGCTAGATATTGATTTTGGGTGGTGGGGTAACCATACCATCAAGCAGGGAAATGCGAACCTCGGATATGAAATCCTTTCTGGATGTTGGGTTTTACTCAATGCCATTCTATTAAACTTCACCTTCAATTCTTCGGAATTAAATGAAAAAAACACCTATTTACCCGCGCTAAATTTCGTGGTTCTATCTGCCATATCGATGAATTTTTATCAATTCAATGGCTTACATTTGGCGTCTACCGTGATTATTCTTGGGCTCTATCAATTTTTACAACTAAACCAAAATAAGGATGGCGCGGCACGAATTTTTAATGCAGGTTTTTTTATTGGCATAGCCGCAACGGTATATCCACCCTTAATTACACTCATTCCTTTTGGTGTTATACCTTATTTAATATTTCGACCCTTTCTTATTCGCGAATTCTATTTTTACATGTTGGGGTGTTTGGTTCCGTTCTTATACCTAATTAGCAGGTCTTATTTATTCGGCTTTTCTTACCCGTATTACTCGTTTGACTGGAATGATTTCATTCGGAATTTCACGCTTAATCACGCCATTAACACGGCCATACTCATTAGTGTTTTTGTGATTAGTTTATTTGGCGTAGTCCGTAAATTATCTACTGCCGGGAATCGAGTCAAGAAAGAACTTCAACTTATAAATACGCTAGCAATCGGAATCTTCTCCGCCTTATTTTTCTGTATTTTCCTTGCTGAACCCTCCCTAAAAATTGAGTATTTTATCATTCCCTTGAGCATCCTTTTCAGCTATCCGCTCTTATCAAAACGTCTGACGTTTGCGTCTTCCTTGCTTTTTTATATTTTCTTGTTATTTGGCCTGCTTAAGTTTACTTTTCTTAATCAGCTTCAGTAAGAATTAATACCTTTGTAACCTAATTTAAGGATATGAAGTTTGGTGTAGTCACATTTCCCGGTTCGAATTGCGACCAAGATATGATTTACGTGCTAGGTGACTTATTGAAGCAAGAAGTTGTTTCTCTTTGGCATAAAGACACGGATTTAAAAGGTGTTGATATGGTAGTCCTTCCGGGTGGATTTTCCTATGGGGATTACTTAAGATCTGGTGCCATTGCCAAATTCTCTCCCATTATGACTGAGGTAATTAAACACGCAAACCAAGGTGGTTATGTACTTGGTGTTTGTAATGGATTTCAAATCTTAACCGAAAGTGGGTTGTTGCCTGGAGCCTTACTACACAATACCGATCGAAAGTTTATCTGTAAGAATGTCTACATAAAACCCGCCTCATCGAAGACCCCAATCACGGCTGGACTGTCCATGGAGGATGTTTATAAAATTCCCATTGCACACGGTGAAGGACGTTTTTATGCTTCCGATGAAACGATTGCACAATTGCAGGATAATGAGCAAATACTATTTCAATATTGTCGGGTAGATGGAAAGATTGACCCCGAGAACAATCCCAACGGATCGCTATTAAATATTGCCGGGATCACAAACAAATCAAAAAATGTATTTGGAATGATGCCTCACCCGGAACGAGCTGCAGACACCACATTAAACAACCGTGATGGATTAGCCCTGTTTGAATCCATTTTAACGCACTGCAAGGCATGAGGGTATTATTAATTGGTTCAGGAGGTAGAGAATCTGCCTTGTCATGGAAAATCGCTCAGAGCTCCATGTTGGAGTCGCTTTTTAATTCCCCACGAAAAAACGGAAACAAACAAAAATTGAAAAAACAA
>JBEGMB010000097.1:0-17471 GCA_041183245.1 Bacteroidota bacterium | reverse complement strand
TACCTACACTGGGGATGATCGCGGCGGTATTGCAGTAACGCAACAGTACTGTTATGTTACGGGAGATCAGAATACGGCAAGATATGACATGCCGAATTTAACAAATCCTGTTTCTTACACTCGAAGAGATGGAATCGTAAGTGATATGGCTGGTGCAGGAACACTTTATACACTTTGGAACAATATTACCAATACTGATCCAGTTGGAACATGTACTGCCTTCACACTTAATGCGATTCGAACCTTAAACAGCGATTGTTCTTTGGGTAATACAATAATCCCTACTTCTCAGTCGATTTCAATGGGTTCATGTAATGATATGGCCATCTTCAATGGGGTTGGATTTATTGTGGTTTACACTGGAAGTGGTGGTAGTCCTGCTAATACGTTTTATCGAATCGATTTACCCTCAGGTACTGTAACCCAAATGGGTACATATACGCTTACTGCTACTTTTACTGAGAATTGGTCTAGATGGGGTGTTGCTGAATATGATGGTGTAAATTATTCTGTAGTATATGTTCAAAACAGTACAACAATCAGCCGAATGAATATGGCAACGGGAACCATTTCTTTGGTTCAATCGTTTGCGAACCTAAGTGATATGGCTAATATCACCTATTCACCTTGGAATAATAGATGGTATTATCACCATGAAGGTGGAAGCCAATGGGGAGGTTCTGATGAAAGTATTGGTTACTTGTCAGGAACGCACAATAGCATTGCAGCTAATGCGTGTTACTCTCCGCTCGTACCAGTAACGGTTACCGTGAATTCAAACATCACACCCCCTACTGCAGCACCTGCAACTATAAATTGTGGTCAAACGGCCTCGCTGACTGCAGCTGGAGGAAGTGGTGGTTCGTATACATGGTATTCAGACCCTGCAGGAACTCAAGTTATAGGTTCCGGCGCTACATTCACTACGCCTTCACTCGGTGTAACAACAACTTATTATGTTGCATCTACAAGTGGTCAAGGAGCTGGTTCTACATTTACCTTTTCTAATGCAAGTGCAACAGGACCAAACGGTCCTACACAAGCACAAATCACTGCAGCTTATGCCAATTCCAATTTAGCAAATAATGTAACAATCAATACGCAAGGAATCCAAGAATGGATCGTTCCAATGTCTGGAACATACCAAATTCAAGCGAATGGTGCACAAGGTGGTGGAAACGGCGGACTTGGCGCTCGTATGCAGGGAGAATTCAGCTTAACCCAAGGACAAAAATTATTTATTGTTGTTGGTCAACAAGGAAATGGTCCAGTTGATGCAAATGCTTGTGGCGGCGGCGGAGGTTCCTTTGTTACCACCGGTGCAGGTTCTTACACTACATCAACTGCCCTTTTAGTTGCAGGTGGTGGTGGTGGACAAAGTCCGCAAGTTGGAAACCCGGGCTTAATTACCAATAATGGAGGTCAAGGAGAAAATTGTCAACCGGGTGGTACCGGAGGTAACGGAGGAGCGGATGCATCGGCATGCGGAAGTGGTGCTGGTGGTGCTGGAGGTTTTTTAAGCGATGGCGCATCTGGTGGTTCTTGGGGATCTCAACGTGGTTTTGGTTTTATTTCCGGAGCGGCTGTTGGTGGAAGTTCAAGTTCAGGTTCTCGTGAAGGTGGTTTTGGCGGTGGCGCTGGAACACATCAAAATAATACAGGTGGTGGAGCTGGTGGTGGTTACTCCGGTGGTTCTGCAGCGTATCACGGTTCAAATTATGAAGGCGGCGGTGGCGGTTCATTTAATAGTGGAACGAATCAAGTGAATACACAAGGAATCAATGCTGGACATGGAAGTGTAATTATTACATCAATGACTCCGATGTGTGCATCGGCTACAGTTCCTGTAACTGTAACGGTCAATTCAGTTGGTTTACCTACCACATCAAATGTTACAGTAACATGTGGACAAACTGCAACACTAACTGCTTCTGGCAACGGTACAGTTTATTGGTATTCTAATGCACAAGGAACAACGCAAGTTGGTACAGGAAATTCATTTACTACCCCTCAACTATCAACAAATACAACGTATTATGCAAGTTTAGCTACAGGGGTCTGCGCAGGTCAAAATGTACCTGTTGTTGTAACTGTAAATCTTCCAGCATCACCAACAGCAAGTGGTGCTACGATCACTTGTGGTCAAACCGCAGCGTTAACAGCTTCGGGCGGTGGACTAAATAGCTATGTTTGGTATTCAAATGCCATAGGTACCAACCAGGTAGGAACCGGCGCAACATATACTACGCCTTCCTTAAGTATGTCTACAACCTATTATGTAGCTTCAGGAATTGTATCAAATTCTCAGCCAGTGAGTTTTGCTTACACAGGAAACACTCAGACATATACCGTTCCGGCTGGAGTAACCTCAATTACTGTTGATGCGAATGGTGCCGGTGGTGGTGTTTATCCAGGTGGTGTAGGAACAGCTGGAGCAGGTGGTAAAATGATTGCTACGATTCCAGTAACTCCTGGACAAATATTAACTGTTGTAGTTGGTGGTGCTGGAGGTAACAGTCAATACAATCGAAGTGGTAGTGGTGGTGGAGGTTTTTCTGGTGTTCTTGATGCCGCCAATAATCACTTGGTTTCAGCAGGTGGCGGAGGCGGTGCTGCGGGTAACGAAGGCTGTCCGCAGGTTGGAAATGGCGGGAATGGTGGTGCTGCGGCAGGAACCCAAGGCTCTTGTGGTCTTGGAGGTGCAGCAGGAATTAATGGCGCAACTCCAGCAGGAGGTGCGGGTGGTACAGGAAGTATCCCAGGATTAGCAGGTAATGCAACAGGTGGAGGAAATGGTGGCGCAACACCAAATGACTTCGGAACTGGTGGTGGAGGTGGTGGCTACGGTGTAACCGCGGCAGCATCTCAATATGGTTCATGTGGAGGTAATTCTGGTGCTGGTGGATTCGGTGGCGGTGGTTCAGGTGGTACTGGTGGTTGTGGTGGAACTCAAGAACGTCTTTCAGGCGGCGGCGGCGGCGGCGGCGGTTACACAGGTGGTGGTGGTGGAACATCTACCCCAGGATGTGCAAGTTGCGGCGGCGGCGGCGGCGGTGGTGGTAGCAATTTCGCTATTGCGACGGCCTCAAATATTACAAGCACTGTAGGTGGCGGAGCGGCATCTCAAGCGAATGGAACAGTTGTAATCACACCAATTAACGCAAGTTGTCAATCTGCCCTTGTTCCAGTACTTGTAACTGTGAACAGCAACATTACTCAACCTACTGCTCCAGGCGCGTCAATCGCATGTGGACAAACAGCGACCTTAACTGCTACAGGTGGTTCCGGAACTGGATACACATGGTACTCTGATTCAACCGGCGCAACAGCTTTGGCTACAGGAGCAAACTACACTACTCCTTCTTTAGGCATAACTACAACCTATTATGTAGCTTCTACTACAGGTGCTGCTCCCGGGTCTGTGTATACGTTTACCAATGCAGGTTCCACTGGACCGAATGGTCCTACTCAAGCTCAGGTGAATTCTGCCTATGCTGCAACTAACTTAGCAAACAACGTAACCATTAATACACAAGGGATTCAAGAATGGGTTGTTCCTCAGGCAGGTACATACCAAATTCAAGTCAATGGAGCTCAAGGAGGAGGAGATGGAGGACTTGGAGCACGTATGCAAGGTGAATTTAATTTAACTGCAGGGCAAAAATTATTTATCGCAATTGGTCAGCAAGGAAATGGCCCTGTTGGATCTGGTGCTTGCGGTGGTGGCGGTGGTTCATTTGTTACTACGGGTAATGCTACATATACTACATCAACGCCATTAATTATTGCTGGTGGTGGTGGCGGGCAAAGTCCACAAGTTGGAAACCCAGGGTTAATAACAACAAATGGTGGCCAAGGCGAAGGATGTCAACCCGGAGGAACCGGTGGTAATGGAGGCGCTGATGCCTCAGGCTGTGGAAGCGGTGCTGGTGGTGCAGGTGGATTCCTAACGGATGGAGCCTCAGCAGGTTCTTGGGGTTACCAAAGAGGTTTTGGATTCTTATCTGGAGCTGCTGTTGGTGGACAGTCAGGTTCTGGTGCACGTGAAGGAGGATTTGGTGGTGGTGCTGGAACTCACGAAAATAATACTGGCGGTGGTGCTGGTGGTGGTTATTCAGGAGGTTCCGCGGCAAACCACGGTGCGAATTTTGAAGGCGGTGGCGGTGGTTCCTACAACAACGGAACTAACCAAGTAAATACGCAAGGAATCAATGTTGGTCATGGTTCAGTTGTAATTACTCCAATGACGCCTTCTTGTGCTTCTAACCTAGTTCCTGTTACCGTTACTGTGAACCCTATTTCATTACCTACTGCAACTGGAGCAACTGTTGGATGTGGACAAACTGCTACGTTAACAGCTACAGGAAACGGAACACTATATTGGTATTCAAATGCAGCGGGGACAACACAAATTGCTACCGGTGGTTCGTTTACTACTCCTGCCCTTTCTGCAACAACAACTTATTATGTTAGTACTGCTACGGGTGTTTGTGCCGCTCAAAATACACCAGTTACTGTTACAGTAAATGGATTGGCTGCACCAACAGTCTCAGGAAATGTCAATTTCTGTGGTAACAACAATGCAACTACTACCCTTACGGCTTCTGGTAGCCCAAGTGGATATTCATGGTGGTCAAATGCCAACGGTACTGGGTTCTTAGGAAACAGTGCTTCATTTACTACGCCAGTATTGAATACAACCACTACATATTACGTTCAGTCATCAACACCACAAGGTGGTTCACAAACGTTTAACTACACTGGCGCTGTTCAATCATTTACTGCACCTGTTTCTGGTACCTATACCTTAGAGGTTTGGGGAGCGAAAGGAGGCGGTGGTGCAAACTGCTACGGTGTAGGTGGTAAAGGAGGGTATTCGAAAGGAAATGTCGTATTGAATGCCGGTCAAACCATTTATGTGGCCGTTGGTCAGCAAGGTTTCCAATCCGCGAATTTAACTTCATTTAACGGTGGTGGATCAGGAAATCCTCAAGGTGGAGATAATGGTTACACTGGAGGTGGCGCAACACACATAGCTACTGCTAATGGAACGCTTTCGAGTCTTTCTGGAAACCAAAACTCGGTGCTTCTTGTTGCCGGTGGTGGTGGTGCTGCTGCTGGTGGTACATGCGTTTGTCAATACCAAGGAGATGGCGGTGCTGGAGGTGGAACTACTGGAGTTTCAGGTGTTTGTTCTGCAAATGATTGCGGATACCGTCCAGCTGGAACTGGCGGTTCTCAAATCGCAGGAGGTACAGGTCAAACTGAAGCAATAGCAGCCTCTTTTGGACAAGGTGCTTCTGCATCCTTATTAACTAACGACTGTATCCAAGGCGGTGGCGGCGGCGGCGGTTGGTACGGTGGTGGTGCTGGAGGTCAAGCTGGTGGTGGCGGCGGCGGTGGTTCAGGGTACTTAAACCCTACCCTAACGGCTACGCAAATCCTTGACGGTAATTCAGTTATGCCTGATACCTTAGGAAATAACATGACAGGAAACAATGGAAATGGTGTTGCTAAAATCACTTGGCAAGGAACTGGCTGTACTTCAGCGGTTGTTCCCGTGGTAGTTAGCGTAGGTCAAGCACCTACCGTTTCTGGAGGGAATAACCAAACGGTATGTGCAGGAAACACTGTAACATTAAGTGGTAGTGGAGCCGCTACCTACACTTGGAATAATAATGTTCAAGATGGTGTGGCATTCACTCCAATTACAACACAAACTTATGCTGTGATAGGAACAGCAGCAAATGGCTGTAGCGATACGGCAACGGTTACCGTTACTGTAAGTGCTGCACCGGATGTTAATGCAGGACAGGACCAAAGCGTGTGTTCGGGTACTTCTGTAACTTTAAATGGTGCAGGTGCAACGAACTACACTTGGAACAATAACGTTCAGAACGGAGTTCCTTTTACTCCTACGGTTACTCAAACTTACACATTAACAGGAACGAATGCGGCAGGTTGTTCGGCAACAGACCAAGTAACTGTGACAGTTAACCAAGCACCTACTGTTTCATTAGGACAGGATACGGTAGTTTGTGAAAACAACTTCCCTTATCAGATTACAGCTACCGGAACCCCTGGTTCGACATATTCTTGGGATAATGGTGCTACAGGTAATCCAGTTTCAGTTGCAGGTCCAGGAACATTTACGGTAACAGTTACTGATGCCAACGGATGCATTGCTACGGATGATATAATTATTGAATCAGACCCTTGTGCTGGAATTATTGAGCAAGGTATGAGTATTATACTTTATCCAAATCCGTTCAATGAAAACGTTCAAATAACTTCCACTGAATCAATCGATGCACAACTTGAGGTGTATGGTTCAGATGGACGAATCGTTTATACAACACGTATGAACGGACAGCACGCTACACTAAGTCTAAGCAACTTGGCGCGTGGAAACTACATGGTGAAAATCGTTCATAACGGTACAACTCATGTAACTAAACTTGTTAAACAGTAAACCTAACCTACTACGTTAACAAAGAAAAAGGGGCCTAGGCCCCTTTTTTTATTCTCAATATATATTAATTAATGCTTGATAATTACTTCACTGTTATCTACTCGGAACCTTGGCCCCCAAATACCCGGCTCCGTCCCTTTCCCTACGGATATAATCATGTTGATTTCAGCTCCGATCGGCAATCCTAATTTTCTACGCACGCGCCATTTATCGAACCCCTCCATTGGACACGTATGAAATCCTTCCGCAGCTATTGAAAGCATAAAGGTTTGTGCTGCTAATGCGCAGGATTTGTGAACCATAATGCGTTGATCTGTTCGTCCACCAAAGCGCATAAATGGCTTAAATAATCCACCAAAAAAACAAACAGACCGGCGAATAAAGGTATGAATGCCTAAAATATCGCGACCATATAACAAGGGCATTACTTTACCATAGTAATTCAATCCGTTCTTCTCAATTTTATTTGGTTCACGATCGCCAAGGTGTTTAAGGATTTGTTCTTTATTCCACTGCGCTCTTCGTTTATATAAATCTCTTCGAGTAACAAAGACTACCAATTCCTTAGCTGAACTGGCAGCATTCTGACCTAAGCAAAGGGGAACGAATTCCTGTATAAGATTTTTATCGTGAATCCAGTGAAATTCCCATAACTGCATGTTGCTACTATTAGGCGACAACACCGTGCGCTCTAGGCTTTTCATCATGACCTCTTCCGGAACTTCGATTTCGGGGTCAAACTTCCTATTAGATCTTCTGAATTCTACAATCGACTGAAATGCTTCGCTATGCATGGTATATATTTTTTTGACAAAAATAGGCCTAATCTCGCATTTCCTTGGTTTTTCCTACCTTTGTTTTAATGAATGACACAAGAAAACGCGTAGAAGTTTGTTTTACACCAGGTGAATACACCTATTTTAAAGGTGAATTTGAAATCGTAGTAGTGATTGATGTATTGCGCGCAACGTCAGCAATATGCGCTGCTTTTGAAAATGGCGTAGCCTCGATTATACCTGTCCCAACCATTGAAGAAGCATTAGCCTATAAGCAACAAGGGTATTTGGCCGGAGCTGAACGAAAAGGTCAAATTGTGGAAGGATTTGATTTTGGAAATTCTCCGTTTTCATACATGAAAGCTGAATTCAAGGGAAAGGATATCGTGCTTACAACAACCAATGGTACAAAATCTTTAGACGTGGCTAAAGATGCAGATATCGTGGTGGTTGGATCCTTTTTAAATTTAGAAACACTTTGTCATTGGCTTGAAGAAAAAGACATGAATATTTTATGCCTTTGTTCCGGTTGGCAAGATAAATTCAATTTAGAAGACACGATTTGTGCTGGAGCAATTTGTGACTACTTGGTATCTACCGGAAAGTTCACGTCAATTGAAGATTCTTCTATCGCAGCGAAATACCTATATTTATCTGCAAAGGATAATTACATGGGATATTTAAAATCAAGTTCACATAGAAGACGATTAAAAAACTTAAATTTGAATGAAGACATAAAGTATTGTCTGACCCCGAATCAAACTGATGTTATTCCAATCTTAAAAAATGGCAAACTCGTTATCGCGTAAACTGCTTATTGCCGGGGTAGCCCTTCTCCCCTTCTTAATGTCTTATATCCCAAAAGAACTTACGAAACCTCAATGGGGATTTTTTGGACATAAACGAATTAATCGTGTGGCTGTCTTCACCTTACCTCCTGAATTATTCGGTTTTTACAAAGAAAACATTGAATTCTTGACTGACCACTCCGTTGACCCTGATAAGCGCAGGTATGCCGTAGAAGGGGAAGCTGAATGTCATTACATTGATTTAGATCACTACTACAAACCGGGTGAAGATCCGTATAAGATTCTACCTAAGTACTGGAAAGATGCTGTAGAAAAGTTTAGCGAAGACACCTTGCGAAGCTATGGTATTGTCCCATGGCATGTGTTGCACATGAAATATAAATTACAAAAGGCTTTTGAAAATAAGAACATCGATCTTATTTTGAAGTATTCAGCGGAAATAGGCCATTACATTGGAGACGCTCATGTTCCCTTGCATACTACCGAGAATTATAACGGACAATTAACCGGACAAAAAGGGATTCATGGCCTTTGGGAAAGTCGTTTGGTAGAAATAAATGCAGAAGATTACGATTACTTTGTTGGGAAAGCTGGATACAAGAAATATGTGCAAGATTATATTTGGGATGCTGTAAAAGGTTCACACAAAGCCTTAGATTCCGTATTGCGTATAGAGAAAGAATTGACGAAGAGTTTTCCTACAGATCGCAAATACAGCTATGAGCAACGTGGAAACACTACAATTTCTACGTATTCACGAGAGTTTTGTGAGTTATATCACAACCAAATGAATGGCATGGTTGAGCGTCGTCTTAAAGCTGCTGTGTTGGCTGTCGGTTCAATTTGGTATACCGCTTGGGTTGATGCAGGACAACCCGATTTAAAATCCCTGCAGAATCAAAAGCCCTCCCCTGAGCTATTGAAAGAAATAGAAGCGCTTGACGAGCATTTCCATAACGATAAGCATTTCGGAAGGATTTGTGATTAAGTTATTGCTTGATTATTTTTTCAGTGAATCGACCTTGCTCTGACTGAACTTCTATGTAGTAAATTCCTTTAGCTAACATGGAAGCATCCACTTCTTGCCACATCGTTTGATTGCCTTCGAATTGCATGATTAATGCACCGTGTGTATTATAAATCAACACCTCTTTAATTACTACCCCAGGATTCACTCCATCAATTACGATACGTTCGTTGAAGGGATTGGGAAAAATAGCTAAAAATTGTTCCGCATTTTCAATCAGTTCTGCACCGGTTTGTGAGCAAGCGCATTTTTGTTTCGCACCTGTAGTATTTACCACTTGTGGTGCTGTATACGTTGCTTTTACCCAACATTTTTGACCCGCTTGTGAATTCGATGTATTTCTAATTCGCAAGGTGTGCCAACCAGAATACGTGGTGTTTGCTGTGTAAGACATCGTTCCTGTCGCAGAAAGCGTATCGATTACTTCACATTGTGCATTTAACACTTCCAAGGTAATTGGGTTATTTGGATTTTCTGGATAAATGTTTACTAAAACAGCACTTGCTGAATCCGGGAAAATTCGCCCAACCACCCGACAATCCCTGCTATTGCTTGGTAAACTCCCACCCTGCTGTAAGGATGCCGGACTACTATCCCCTAAATCATCAGCCATTTCCCACTCTTGCGTAATACTTTCTGTAGGACGCACGTAATTTGTAGTAATTCCTATTGGTGCCCATACTGAATACCCTCTTCTTCCCGCCATGGCAGATCCATCACATGGAGGAATAGTAATATTGACTTGACCAGACCCATTAACAGTAACGGTAGCATTTCCATTCGCACCGGAATAATCCTTCAATACCGTACCTGCTGGAAAGGTGGTTTGTACTCCTGTCAAATTCTGCCAAGCGGTGTACTGATCATTTACTGCAATAAGTGCTTTTGCTCCACGCTCAATCACTAAAGCGTCTTGCGCTTGCCAACGCACGAAATACGCCCCATCCTTAAAATGTAAGTTTTGGTGACACCAGATTAAGTTCTCGATGTCTGAATGTGTTCCCAATTCACTAGTGTCTTTTGGGTCGTGACTAAATCGGTTACCTAAATATCCAATATTAAACAAATCTTCAAAAAAGATTTCTGGTCCACCATCAACTGCCATGGCTATAGCATAAGCTACTGAGGCACGCGGGTCAGTAACCTCAATTTGCTGGCCGATTTGAGAACCCGTATTCCAACCGGTAATATTCCCGTTAGCAGCAAGCGTTGGTCTATACGTGTCGTGATTGTTTACAAAAGGCACTGTTCTTACCCGATTTTGCTGCTGTGTATTGGGAATATTTCCAAGGTTGTACGCACCATTCTGTGTAATTACATCTTGTAAAGCAAAACGTAAGGAAAAATCAAAAGTCCCTGCCCTATTTTGGACTGCGGTGCACCAGCTATCAATTTCCCCCATATTCCCTACATATTCACCCACTGCAAACATCTCATTTCCGCCGCTAGCCCAAACGGCATTATTTTGAAGATTCCAAAGGAAATCCTCTGTCGCGTAGGCAGGAAAGTGTTTTACGGCATCGATTCGAACGCCATCCCAACCCATTTGTTTCTTATACCAAGTCAACCAATTGCGCATTCCATTACGCATATAGTCTGACCCTTGAGCAGGATTGTAAATCGCATTACTGCTCAACCCAAAGGCATTGGACTCATACGATACATCGGGGCCCCAAAATGGTGAATTGATGTCATTGGTGCAACACGCGTTATTGTTATTTGGATAAAAATTCTGCCAATTCTTTGGGAACCGTCCTTCTCTTGAAAGGTAATTGGTTGCCGCTTCGTTGATTCCCGGAGTTTTGAAGCATGTATATCTGAAATTTTTGTATTTGTTGGTTTGACCATCATCTATGGCGGCTGGGTCTTGTCCACCCTGCCCTGCCGCAGAACCCGCATTGGCAATATGATTCAAAACAATATCCTGAATTACATCAATACCATTTGCTTTCATCACAGCCATCATGCGGAGCACTTCATCCTTATCTCCCATTCTGGTTTTTAAAGAATTCTTTTGGTACTTATCACCCAAATCATAATGATCAAAGGGGGAATAACCAACACTGTTGGTACCTGAATTCTTTATGGTAGGAGGAATCCAAATCGCATCTATTCCCATGGACCGTAACCTGGGAGCCAATTCCGTTAAATAATTAGCCCAACCGTTCGGATAATTCGCATTCCAATAATCCCACCAAAACCCCTGTAAGAGTACTTGCCTATTCGTTGGGTTTACTTGCGCAATTGGACGTATTGAAGGAAGGAATATACCAAAAAAGAGCAGTAAGCTAAAAGATAATTTTTTCCATTGATGAGACTGCATATGCTTGATTTTTAAGTATTAATGATACCTCACTTGAACCTAAGTTATCAATCGTCCCGCCGTGCTGATTTACCTCAATTCGTAACGGTTGATTCTTGTATAGTATTTGGAAGTGGTATTGTTTCCATGCTGCTGGAATGCTTGGGTTTATTGTTAGTCCATCTTCCCCGATGCGAACACCAGCCAATCCTTCCACCAAACTTAACCAGGTACCAGCCATGCTCGTAATATGTAATCCTTCATCCGCTTCGTGGTTGTAATCGTCCAAATCTAACCTCGAAGTTCGTAAGTATAATTCATAGGCTTTATCCATTCGGCCAATCGCTGCAGCAATAACCACGTGTACACATGGACTCAACGAAGATTCATGCACAGTTTTTGGCTCATAAAAATCAAAATTCTCACGTAGCGTTTCTAGGTCAAAATGGTCTTCAAACAAATACAAGCCTTGCAACACATCAGCTTGTTTAATGAAGATGGAACGTAAGATCCGATCCCAACTCCAATGCTGATTAATCGGACGTTCAGATATTGGGATATCCGCCACACTTAATTGCTCTTTGTCCATGAAGCCGTCCTGCTGTAAGAAAATACGCGTCCCCTCGAGTTTTGGGAAATATACATTTTCAGCAATATGTTTCCAATCTACACATTCCTTTTCACTTAATAGCGGGTTGGTTTCTGAAGCAAATTCAGACTCACATTTCAACGCATACTCGATGCACCATTTGGCGATATAGTTAGTGTACCAGTTGTTATTAATGTTATTTTCATACTCATTAGGTCCGGTCACGCCGAGCATTACATACTGCTTCTTGTCTTGAGACCAATTGAAACGCTGTGCCCAAAACCTAGCGATACCATTCAAGACCTTTCTGCCTTTATCTTTGAGATAGTCGGAATCTCCAGTATGCCTAACGTAGTTATAAATACCGAAGGCAATTGCTCCATTTCTATGAATTTCCTCGAAGGTGATTTCCCATTCGTTGTGACATTCTTCGCCATTCATAGTAACCATGGGATATAAGGCAGCACCGTTTTTAAAACCAAGTTTCTCTGCATTTTCGATGGCGCGGTCCAATTGATTGTAGCGATAAACCAACAACTGTTTAGCCACAGCCGGTTCAGCGGTTTTTAAATAAAAAGGCAAACAATAAGCCTCCGTATCCCAATAGGTTGCTCCCCCATATTTCTCTCCCGTAAAGCCTTTTGGCCCAATGTTTAATTGTGCATGTTTTCCGGTGTAGGTTTGGTATAATTGAAAAATGTTAAATCGAATCCCTTGTTGAGAAGCCACATCTCCTTCGATAACGATATCGGCCTTACTCCAAATATTTTTCCAAGCAGTTTTATGTGCGTCTAACAAGGAATTAAACCCTGAAACATAAGCCTCTCTGACCTTATTAATTGATCTTGGGATAATCGAGAATTCGGAATGATGGACCGTGGATACAATACTTACATATTTCTTCAGTGTGTAGGAATTTCCTTGTTCCGCGAAATGTTCGAAATTATTCTCGACATAAAAATCACTTGACGAGATGTTTGGATGAATGTTAAGCAATTCCTCATTTCTCCAAAAAGAAAAGCGCATTGCCGTCGCTACGCTGAAATTCGTTTTCTTGGTTCTAGCACAGATGTATGCTTTTTTGATATCTACCTTATGGCTATCTTCTTCCCAGAAAAACTCATCGTAATTAGAATCATGGTTATGAACCTTCCCATCGAGATACGGAGTAAACTTAATATTCCCGCTAAAATTTAAAGGCGTTACGGTATATTGGATTGCCGCTAATTCATCATCATCCATGGAGCAAAAGCGAATTGACTCCACTTGAATTTCTTTTCCTTGAGCAAATTTGACCTTAAAACGACGTGTAAGTAGACCGGTTTGCATGTCCAATTCACGATAAAATGTGCTGGGTTTTTGCACATTCAGATCTAATAATTCGCCATCAATTTCTATGTTAATACCAATCCAATTGCATGCATTGAGAACTTTAGCGAAATATTCTGGGTACCCATTTTTCCACCAACCTACTCGTGTCTTATCTGGGTAATACACACCTCCAACATAGCTTCCCTGAAGGGAATCTCCACTATAGTTTTCCTCAAAATTGGCTCGTTGACCAAAGGCTCCGTTGCCAATACTGAAAATACTTTCCGCTTGTTTTTGTTTGCTTGGATCGAACTTTTGCTCTACAATTTTCCACGCATCGATCTCAAATAAATTACGCATACTCTTCTAACCTAAATTCTGTCAATTCATTAAAATATACATCAGCTACCCCCTTCAACATGGGATTACCAACTCCTATTGCCATAAAACCTCCGGCTTTTGCTGCTGCAACACCACTGGAGGCATCTTCAAAGACCAAGCATTCTGCTGGCGAAAGTTCCAAGGCTTTGGCCCCATTCAAAAACACCTCTGGATTAGGCTTGGGATGTGTAACTCCATTGCCATCTATGATTACGTCAAATAACTCAGTGATTCCTAAACGGTTCAAAATCATCGGTGCATTCTTGCTGGAGGATCCTAAGCCAATTTTTATTCCCATGGATCTAGCTTGAAGTAAAAGCTCATATACACCGGGCAACAAATCAGCCTTAGATAATGTGGTTATGGAATCTAAATACATGTCATTTTTAAAAACAAGTAAGGATTCGAATTCTTCATCACTTACTGTTTTATTTCCATGGCTAAGTATTTGCTTCAAGGAATCTACCCGATTTACCCCTTTTAATGCTTCGTTGTCATGCTCAGAAAATGAAATACCTAGTTTACTAGCTGTTTCTCGCCATGCTTCAAAGTGATTTTTTTCGGTGGAAACAATGACGCCATCTAAATCAAACAGCAATGCTTTAACCCTAGCCACGCGCAACAGTTTTATCAGTGATTAACAAATTACATAAGCCGGCAATAACCAAAGAAACACCGGCCAACAACATCGGAGCAATAGCAGAATCGCCGAATACTTTAGACAATATATTTACACCACCTAGCGCAGCAACAATTTGTGGGATAACAATAAACATATTAAAAAGCCCCATCATTAACCCCATTTTGGTTTCATCCACAGAACTCGATAACATGGCATACGGCATAGAAAGAATACTGCCCCAAGAAAACCCAATCAACGCAAAGCAAATCCATAAATAGGAAGGGTCTGGAATAATACTCATGGAAATGAAGCCTATTCCGCCAAAAATCAATGAAGACAAATGAATCCATTTCCGATTAACGGTTCGTTTAGCTGAATAAAACGTTAACAACAAGGCGAAAACCATAGACGTTAATCCATAAACTCCCATGTTGGAACCAACTGAATCAGACGCATGTTGAAATGCCACATTCATAGCTTCAAACGTGGATTTATCCGAAGCCAAGTGCATATTAAACGATGATTTTTCCGGTGCTGGCGCATTATACACATGTGCAGTCAATGCAGGTGTTGCCATGCTCCACATGGTAAAAAAAGCAAACCAACTAAAGAATTGGACTACCCCTAATTTCAACATGGTAGACGACATGGTTCTAACCGAATCTATAAAGTCGGAAATGAAATTGCCTTTTTTCTTTTGTGACTTAAACTGTTCTTCATCCGCAGGTGGATATTCTTTTGTAGTTAAAACCGTATAAAGAATACTTAACAAGAACACCAATGCACCAATTCCAAAGGCTACTTTAACATTATCAGGAATCACTGTTTTGTCCTCGGATTCAGGAAAACCCAATTGCGTCACCATCCAGGGTAAGTTTGAAGCTACCCACGTCCCTATTCCTATGATCAAGGTTTGTAAAATAAATCCATACGAGCGTTGACTGTCTGGTAATTTATCAGCGACTAACGCACGAAAGGGCTCCATGCTGATGTTAATCGATGCATCTAGCACCCAAAGGAACCCGGCAGCAATCCATAATTCTGGTGAATATGGAACAAAAAACAAAGCAAAGGAACTGAGTATGGCCCCAATTAAAAAGTAAGGTTTACGTCGACCGAAACGCACGGACCAGGTACGATCAGACAAAAACCCAATAATCGGTTGAACAATCAATCCGGTTAATGGCGCAGCGATCCAAAGTCCAGGAATTTGATCTGGTGTTGCGCCGAGGGTTTGAAATATGCGGGACATATACCCTCCTTGTAATGCAAATCCAAACTGGATTCCCATGAATCCAAAACTCATGTTCCATATTTGCCAAAAACTTAGCGCTGGTTTTTTAGATAGTTCCATGGATTCTATTTTACAATTACCAAGTATCCCCAAGGAGAAAGCTTAACTGACTTATTCGCTTTTTTAAAGCGTTTTCCGGTAAACACATTCATCCATTGGGATTTTGAATCAGCTGGACCTTTAACTACTTGTTTTTCTTTGGATAGGTTTAAATAAAAAACCACCTCGGAATCCGGAACCTGATTCGATAGTTTCTTGAAAACAAGGACCTTCCCATCGTTGATCGATTCAACGTTCATGTAGGTTTCATTCCTATCGGCACCAAGGCACTTATTATTTTGCTTTAGGGTGTTTAGAGTGGTATAAAAACGTTCCAAGTCCATTTTATCCCAATTAATTTGATCTTTTTCAAAGAACAGCAAGCGACGATCTAATGACGTTTCTTGTCCGTTATATATCAATGGCATTCCATTCATGGCATAGGACAACACGGCCATCACGAAGCGGGCTTCTCCCATTCGTTCCATTTCGGTGCCGTTCCAAGAGTTCTCGTCATGATTTGATGTAAAATACATTCGAATGGCATTTGAAGGGTAACTCTTGTCCTTTTCCAAATAGCTTAAAATTTCAGAAGGCTCAGCTTTTCCTTGAGCAATTTTATTCATGATGTGGTGAAATTCCCACCCGTAAGTCATATCAAAGGCTTGATGTTGATCGGCACCTTCCGATTCAGCCAACATAAATAAGGGCTTAACTGTTTCTAACTCTTTTCTCGCCTGCATCCAAAAATCCATTGGTACCCAACCTGCTACATCGCAGCGAAACCCGTCAATATTACATTCTTGAACCCAATACTTCATCGAAGAAATCATCTCTTTCCTCATGTCTTGATTATCGTAATTCAAATCTGCCACATCCCACCAATCGGTACCGATGGTTGGTTGAACATTTCCTGTGGAATCTAAGGTATACCAATCCTTGTGACCTTGATCCAACCAAACATTGTCTGGAGAAGAGTGATTCGCTACCCAGTCGATAATTAGACGCATCCCTTGGTTGTGCGCACTATTAACCAAGGATTTGAAATCGGAAAGCGTACCAAACTCCGGGTTGATTCCTTTGTAATCGCGCACTGCATAATAACTTCCAAGGCTACCTTTTCTATTTTTTACTCCGATTGGATTAATCGGCATTAACCACAAAATATCAACTCCCATGGCTTTTAATCTTGGAAGGGCTTTCTGAACCTCAGCAAACGTACCTTCCTTAGAAAATTGTCGAACATTTACTTCATAGATGACGGAAGACGCGATGGGCGTTGGAGTGTCATTTAACGTTAAGTTGCTTGTTGACTGCGCAAGGCCACTGCAGGTAAGTGCAAGACCAAGAAAAAAAGTATAAAACTTCATATTAAGCTTGTGTAATTTTATCGTTTAAAATGTACTTAAGGTGATAATTCACTAATCCTTCTACTGGTTTACGAATTACGCTTGTTACCGAGATACCCAAAGACGCTGCTGCTCGATCTAAGGCCGACCTAAAAATTCCGGCTAAACTGCCAACAAAGTGAATATCCGCCTCTTTGTAATTCGGATAACAACACACATGGACCTCCATGAAATGCTTAAATCCAGCCTCAATCATGGCTTGAAAATAGGGTTCGTCGCTGTGTTTTGCGATGAACGGCATAAATGAAGCGATAAACACATTAGCATTCGGCTCACGATATACTTTATCTACAATTGAATCTTTGTCAAGACCATAAGTTGCTTCAAAATCTGTAGCAAGGTGCGCGGGCAGCTGATGATATAAATACGAGGAAAGTAATTTCTTCCCAAAATAACTACCGCTTCCTTCATCTCCTAAAATGTATCCCAAGGCAGGAACC
>JBEGMB010000096.1:0-3798 GCA_041183245.1 Bacteroidota bacterium | reverse complement strand
CTTTTTCTGCATTTGAGCGTCTTCCTTAGCATCTTGTTCCATGATTTTTGGTGCGTCCTTCTTGTTTTGAAGGTTATCCAAAAGGTCTTCAATTTGCGACATAGAAAGCGATTTCGCGATGATTTTTTTGTCTTTATCAAGGATAAACACCTTTGGCGTTGAATATATATCATAAGTTGCCTGATAATTCAAGGACTCGAGTGTCGTTGGCTTTCCTTGTTCGCCAGGATAAATAGGAACTAAGGATTCTGGTTTCTCTTTCGCTATTTTGTAAAGATTATCAGTAACTGCAACATTGATGAAATCCAATTTGTTGTCCCGAATAAATTTCTTCCAAGATTCAAAATCTTTTCCGATGGCTTTACCAACAGAATATACCTCAACGTTTCTCGCCTTCATCTTCTCTTTGTAGAGTTTTGCAAGTTTCGGCGTAATGGTTTTACAATGTCCACATTCAGGATCCCAAAAATAAAGAATCGTATATTCAGCTTTTAAATCATAAAGATTTACCCATTTTGTATCCGAGGTATCTTTCAAAATCAACTTAGGAGCAGTTTCTCCTAAACAAATTCCCATTTTAACATCTAGGTCTTTGCATAATTCCGCATATTTGGATTCATCAACCCAAAACGATGGGTGTTTACCTTCGGCATTTTTTGAACAGTAATATCGGTCAAGCATGTGGTAATATACTTTATCCATACCCATTTGCTGACTTTTTCCAAAAGTTTGCGTGATCCATCCTACACAATATTCAAAAGTTCTTGATTTAGGGTTCAAGCGATCGCAGAATTGAAATGCATGGTAAATAACGGTATCCCAATGCTGGATCATCATGTTCTTACTAAAGAAGTACTCTAATTTATTGTGAAAGATTGGGTTATTTACTAATCGCTCATCCAGTAAATCGACATTATCCCAATAATGTGTTCTGAAATAATTGAATTGAAAGTTTGAGTCTGTAATTCTTCCTTTATCATCTTTAGGTGCATCCGGGATTTCGACATCAATAGACATTTTGACAATTTTAGAAACCAATAAATTCGGATTTGAGACCATTAAATTCTTTTGATAAGCCAAAACCTCTTTGTTTATTGCATCAATCTTATCGCCAAGCTCCTTGAATTCTTTATCACCAGATTTATATTTTGATCGCTCCTCACCCATTTTTCCAGCGGCGGTTTTCTTCTCGGTAATATAATTTACATAAGGAATGAAAACCTTGTTCTCCTCTGATTTCTTAACCACCAGATTTTTTGTGAATTCAGCTCCATTTGAGCCAGCTGTTTCTAACCACAGCTCTTCGTTATTGTAGATAAACTCAAAATATTGCTGTCCTGGCAATAGCAAGCCTAGAATACCTGGTTTTTGTTTCGTTCCGTTGAATATAACTTCACCATTTTTTAGTTGCGCGGTATCCGCATAATAGAGTCCTTTACCGAAATACTTAATGAGATGAACTGTCGTATCTTTCTGACCGGTAACCTTAATTCTAATCTTTTGGGAAAAAGTAATTTGAGCTAATAAAACAAGCGATACAGTTAGTGTTAAGATACGTTTCATATTCATAATGCGTGAGTTTTATAAGCGTAAAAATCGATTAAATTTTCCAATAGCGGGGGGTCATTAACATTTTTTTAACCTCGCAAAGATACTTACATGACTTTATTAATTCCCGTTGCTTGTGTTCACAAATGTTAACAATTGATTTAAGAGGGAATGTTCGGAATAGGGATTTAATGCAATCAAATCCTGGTATTGTTTCATCCAGGTCAACTGACGTTTTGCATAATTGCGTGAATTTTGTTTGATTTTTTCAATTACAGTTTCTTTAGTTTCCATTCCATTGAAAAACATTTCCCATTCTTTGTAGCCGACGGTATTTAAAACAGTTTGGTATTTATAATTACGTAGCCCAGTAACTTCCGACTCTAGTCCTTCTGAAATCATTTGGTCCACTCGCATATTAATTCTTGCATATAGATCTGCTCTTTCCCATTGAACATGGAAACGGAGAAATGGATAGCAAGGGATGCGTTTTTTTTGTTGATAAAACAAGATGGAATTCCCGGTTCCAATTATAACTTCAAGCGCCCTGATTACCCGTCTTGAATTTTGTATATCTAATGCCTCGTATGCGTTATAATCAAGTGCTTTCAATTTAGATTGAAGGAATTCAATCCCGTGAGTTTCTAGCTCAAGATTTAGCGTTTCTTGAATTTGAGGAAAAACAGGAACAGGGTCTATTCCATAAAGCAACGCATCGATAAACTGTGCGGACCCGCCGGTAATCACGGCAGTGCCGTTTTGTATAATTAATTGATTTAATATCACTCGTGCTTCGGTTTCAAATTCAGCGACATTTATTGGATACTCAAGGGTTCGATTATCTATAAAGTGGTGTGGTACTTGCGCTAATTCTTCTGCACTTGGTTTTGCAGAACCGATATTCATCCCTTTGTAAAATTGTCTTGAATCTGCGGAAATGATCTCCGTATTAAGGTGCTTAGCGAGTTGAATTGCTAAACTTGTTTTACCAGATGCTGTAGGTCCTTGAATGAGATAAATCATAATGAACTACTGAACTTTCCAACTTAAGTAGATTTGATAAACTAAATTTGCATATCGATCCGCCTTACCATGATAGGCGCCAAATTGAACCACTTCATCATTGTAATATTTAGCGAGCGAAAGATTATTTACCATCAATTGAACGTTGCCATCCCACACCAGGGGGTTTAGTCCATGTTTTTTAGCTAAACGTTGCGCATCATCAATGTGAGCTTTTCCTGCATTGTAAGAGGCTAATGTAAACTTAATACGTTGTTCGTTGCTCGGAATACCTGACCATGACAAATAGGCATTGTATAAGAGCTTCATTCCAGCATTTATCTGCTGCTGAGGGGTAGAAGTAATGGAGACACCATATTTACGACCTATAATTGGCATAAACTGCATTAATCCAAATGCACCACCCCCGCCCAATGCGCTTGGGTTGAATCTCGACTCTTTGAACGAAATAGCAGCAAGTAGTTTCCAATCCCATCCGTATTTTTCTGCCGCTGCTTTGAATAAATTATCAAAAGGGGACAAAACCCCGTTTTTAAATCGAGGTACCAAATACCGTTTCATGTTGATAGGAAGGCTAACTCCGAAATAAAAGTTCTTCAAAAAAGCAATGTCTGCACGATACTCAACACTCCTAATATAATTATCCAATTTAGTTAAGAATAAACTGTCTGTTGAATGAACCCTGAACTTGGATTGCACGAGCATACGATTTTCAGGCATGTTCATTATTTTTGATTGAAATCCCCTCAGAAAAACATCAGGCATTTTATCGACATACGAATAGGACTCACGAAGTACAGACATCAATTCTCTTGAATTCACAGCAACATTGCGCTCTACAATTGAAAAGGATTGTAATTCGCCGTCTGTAATCACCAAGGAATCATGCAAGGATCTTGAAAGATAGAGGTTCCCCTCACCACGCTCAAACTTATCAGAAATTTCCTTATTGTTTGAACAGAGAATAAGACGATAAGGCAAACCAACTTCTTCTGAAAATCGATTAAGAAAATCAATAGCATAACCGATCGTGTCTCTCTCGGTAACTTTCACGAACGATGAATCCCTTATCGCTAAAAAAAGAATAGAATCTGTTGGTGAAATTTTTTTTCCTTCATTCTTGCTACTTGCTTTAGGGGTATTCCTACAGCCAAAAAGGAAACCTAAAACAAAAATGAACATGTAAATATGATAGTTCATACATGACAAATATCTAATAATGTGGTG
>JBEGMB010000095.1:0-4524 GCA_041183245.1 Bacteroidota bacterium | reverse complement strand
GGTATTAAGGAAACCTCGCAAAACTTTCATCTTTTGGAAAATGTTTATGGAAGAGGTGCAATACATTGGAATTAATTCCATTCCAATCGTGGCCTTGATGTCCACCTTCATTGGTGCCGTTATATCCTTACAAACTGCATCCAACATGGACAGCCCACTCCTACCCGACTATACTGTTGGCTATATTACCCAGTCGAGTGTAATTCTCGAATTTTCACCTACGATAATTTCATTAATATTAGCAGGAAAAGTTGGATCAAATATCGCCTCTGAAATTGGTACCATGCGGATTACTGAACAAATTGATGCCTTAGAAATTATGGGGGTCAATTCCTTAAACCACCTTATATTGCCTAAAGTACTCGCTGCGGTAGTTTATTTTCCCGTACTGGTTATTTTCTCCATGTTCCTTGCAATGATAGGCGGTTTTGTAGCCTTAATTGTCTCTGATTTACAAAGCACGGAAACATACATCTTAGGGCTGCGGTCCTTTTTCGATGTAAGTAACATTACATACGCCTTAACAAAAACCGTAGCTTTCGGTTTCATTATTGTGTCCGTTTCCTCGTTCTATGGCTATTACGTACGAGGCGGGTCGCTTGATGTGGGCAAAGCCTCTACCAAGGCAGTGGTAGTCAGCAGTGTGGTGATTCTTATCGCGAATTTCATTATTACTAAACTCATGTTGTTGTAATGATCCGTGTTAGAAACATAAATAAAACCTTTGGAAAGCAACAAGTCCTTTTTGATGTAAGTGCCGACTTCCAAGCCGGGCGGGTCAATTTGATTATAGGACAGTCCGGACAAGGGAAATCTGTATTAGCAAAATCTATGGTTGGACTTCATGAAGTAGATTCAGGTCAAATATTGTTTGATGGCCGTGACTTTACCTCAATGGATAAAACTGACCGGTCCGAAATCCGACAAGAAATTGGGATGTTGTTTCAAGGCAGTGCCCTTTTTGATTCCATGACCGTTGAAGAAAATGTAAAATTCCCGCTTTCGATGTTCACTAAAATGACCAAGAAAGAAATGCAGGATCGGGTAGATTTTTGTTTAGAGCGCGTAAATCTTCAAGGAAGAAATGCCTTATATCCTTCGGAATGTTCCGGCGGGATGCAAAAGCGCGTTGGGATCGCACGGGCCATAGCCATGAACCCAAAATATTTATTTTGCGATGAACCCAATTCTGGTTTAGACCCAAAAACAGCGATTGTTATTGATAGTTTAATCAAAGACATTACCTACGAATATGGCATAACTACCATTGTAATTACGCACGACATGAATAGTGTAATGGAAATTGGTGATAACGTGATTTTTATACATCAAGGTAAAAAATGGTGGGAAGGAGATCGTCATTCCATAATTACTACCGATAATCCAGAAATTGAAGCCTTTGTATTCGCTTCAGAGTTTATGAAAGAAATTAGAAGCTCTTTAAAGGATCGTAATAGATAAACTTAAGTTTCCTAATTCTGGCCTATTTTATTCAAATACATTACGATTTGCTACTTTTCAATTCTTTTGTATCTTTGTACTCCAATTTGCTCAATGGAGCAGTATAATTGGAATAGCGGATGTGGTGAAATTGGTAGACACGCTAGACTTAGGATCTAGTGCCGAGAGGTGTGCGGGTTCGAGTCCCTCCATCCGCACCTCAAGGTCTCGTGAATTCGGGACCTTTTTTTTTGAACTATAAAGACACACAATATGAACGTACTTCGTCAAGAACTTGATGCGTTGAATGGCTTACTTACCGTAGAAATTAGTGCGGCAGACTACAGTCAAAAGGTTAAAAACACCTTAGAAAAACATCGTAAAACAGCAAATATCCCAGGGTTTCGTCCAGGACATACCCCTGCAGGAATTATTGAAAAGCGCTATGGGAAAGCAGTGCTTGCTGAAGAATTGAACAAACTTGCCAACGAGGGAGTGTACAATTTTATTCGTGAAAACAACCTAGATATTCTCGGGAATCCAATCCCTTCAGAAACTCACGCAATGGAAGGGTCTTTTGAAAAGCCTGATGCCTTTAAATTTACTTTTGAAATTGGAATGTCTCCGTCTTTTGAATACCAATCTGTATTGAAAAAGGGGATTGAGTACAATACCGTTCGTGTGGATGAGAAATTAGTGAGTCAGCAAATTGAGGATATTCAGCGTCGCTATGGAAAAATGATGAGCGCTGACGAAGCCGGAGAAAAAGATTTAGTAGTTGGTACATTCACTGAATTATCAGCGGATGGGACGATTAAAGAAGGTGGGATTTCTCACAGCACCACCTTGTCAATCGAATTCATAGAACAACTGGATGCTAAGGAATTATTAATCGGTAAAAAGAAAGATGATGTGTTTCCTCTAGATCCAAGCGTTGTTTCTAAAGATGATGCCGACAAAGCGTCATTATTGGGACTAACACCCGAAACTCTTCCTTCAAACGAGGTCGCTTTTGAGTTTAAAATCACGGATATTAAGCGCATGGAATTGGCTGAATTGAATGCTGAATTGTTTGGTAAACTTTTCCAAGACGGTGAGATTACCGATGAGGCTGGACTTAGAGCACGAGTTACCAAAGATTTAGAACAAATGTTCGAAAGAGATGCGGATCGATTAATGACACGTAAAGTATATGACTCCTTAATTTCGGATGTTCAAATTACGTTTCCAGAAGCATTCTTAAAGCGATGGATTAAATTAAGTGCCACATCCCCAATCGCAGATGAAGACATTGAAAAAGAATTTGAAGCCTATTTAAAATCCTTAAAATGGCAATTGATTCAAACAAAAATCTTCAAAGATTCGGAAACGAAACTGGTATATGAAGAAGTGTTGGCATTCACGAAAGGATTGATTATTAGCAATTATGCGCAATATGGTCTTCCTGCTCCTGAGGATGTGGAATTGGAGGCATCTGCTCGTGAGTTACTTACAAAAAAGGATCAAGCGAATAGCATTTATGATCAATTAGCTGAAGAGAAACTAACGCAATACTTCAAAACGAATGCGAGCTTGAAGATGAAGCCGTTATCGTACGATGACTTTTTAGCTGAAATGAAAAAATAAGCCCTAAGCGCTTATTTCCAATCCAAGATATGTAAGGGCGCATTACGCGCTTGAGGATAGGCTAATTGAATTTCCTTCACCATACGCTCCATGTGTTGAGTTTTATAACTTCGCTGTGCGAAAACACCAATGATTTCTCGCGCAGGATACCCATAGGGTGAAGCTAATCTTTTACGAAATCCAGGTTGTTCCTTAGATGATTTAAATTCAGCAGGAAGCAAGGTATACCCACCATTCATATTGACCATTTCAACCAGTAAATCCATATTTCCACCGATATAATCCCACGAAGGAGCTTCCGCAGTTTCTGAAATATTACAAAAATTGATTACTTGGGTTCGTAAGCAATTTCCTTTACTTAACAACCAGGGTTGTTGTCCATCTAAGGCCGCAACCTCTATTTCACCTTTCTTTCCCAAGGCTGTATACACTTCAATTTCCTCTGTATATAATGGCACTGTCCGATATTTTGCTTGTTGATAAGGCCCTGCTAAAATTCCAAAATCAATTGAACCTTTTTCTAATTCTAGAAGTAACGTTTCCGTCGGGTGTTCAACATATAAAAAGCGCACATTGGGCAATGCACTTGAAAACAAGGAAAACAGTCGAGTTAACATGTAAACCGAAACGGTTGGAATAATACCTACCCTAATTTCTTCCTTAATTTTTCCTGCCATGCGATCATTAAGCAGCCTAAGGTTCTCGTTTTCTGATAAAATCTCACGAAGAATAGGAATAAGCTCTGCCCCATATGGCGTAAGCGAAAGCGGACTTGATGCACGATCAAATACGGCATACCCCAATTGATCCTCCGCTTTTTTAACCTGCATAGATAAGGTGGGTTGGGTTACAAAACAGCGCTCACTAGCTCGTGAAAATTGTAATTCTTCACTGAGAATAACTAAATATCGCATTTGCTGCAAGGAAATCATAGATAGTATTTATGTGAATATAATTTATTTTGATTTTATTGATAACAAAGGATGCTTAACTTTGTTGAGAATTAACATAGTTTTCAATGGGTTGAACAGAACCTAATGCGGTTTGTTTTACTTTTGTATACAGTAACTTAATAAATTAAAATAACATGTCAGTTTTAGTAGGAAAAAAGGCTCCGTCATTCAAAGCAGGAGCAGTGGTAAATGGTGGAGAGATTATAAATGGTTTCTCATTAGATCAGTATTTAGGTAAAAATCATGTGTTGTTCTTCTTTTACCCAAAAGATTTCACCTTTGTTTGTCCGTCTGAATTACATGCATTTCAAAGTGCATTAGGAGAATTCGAGGCACGTGGAGTAAAAGTTGTTGCGTGTTCAACAGATACCGAGGAATCACATTGGGCTTGGTTACAAACACCTAAAAACAAAGGCGGAATCGAAGGAGTAACTTACCCGATTGTTGCGGATACGTCTAAAACGATTTCAGAAGCATTTGGTGTATTGGCTGGTGAATATGAGTA
>JBEGMB010000094.1:0-3072 GCA_041183245.1 Bacteroidota bacterium | reverse complement strand
GTTCATAGTTACAAATATAAATAACGTCTTGTTTTTCGACTAATATTAGTGTTAATTCTTAAGGTTAATTGATGCACAAATTGGGGTTGAATACTCGTCAAAGGCTTTGTTTTCAAGCTTTGTGCGATGATTGAAAAGTTTTTAGATTGATATCCCAATAACGCTCCATATGAGGCATTTGACCCATAATTGGCACCAATTACCACACCATTAAGTTGTAAGGTGCCGCCAATTTGCGTTAAATCCGATGTTAATCCGATGGTATGGCTTAACATTGGTGAAAACATTACCGTTCCTTTTCTTGCGGAAAAATCTGTCCCGATATATAGGGTAGAGGTTAGGGCAGCGCGGTAAATGGTGTCGTAATTATTGGTATGTACGTTGTCTTGATGTTTCAAGATGTTTTGAGTGGAAATCCCTAAATATACAGGACCAGCATTTACATTAACACCAGCATTTAAATCACGGTAATATAACTGATTACCAATAGCATTCGTAGCGTTATAATTAAACTGTTGTACTTGATTCGAAGAGAATTCAAATAAGGAGTGATTTGTAATCTTACTGCTGTTAATCGATTTTTGCCCAACCAAATAGGATACCGCGGGTTCGATGGAAACGTATTTTCCGAAGGCAAGTTTAGGGGAGAAAATTAATCGTACATTCCAATCGGATATAGCGCCTTTACCAAAATCCACATAATTTGCAACCAACCCAAAACCACTCTTTAAATTTCTTGAATATCCATCTACCGAAATTTGTTGCGTAAGTTTCTGATTCGCATCGCCAAACCAACGAGCCATTGTTGTACTCTGAATTCTCGTTTGTGAACGGTTTCCTGCAAACGCATCAGCGATGTCCAAATGACTTTTCTCTTGCACGAAGAAGACACGGTCTTTTTGCGTTGCACTTAGTACATCTTTTCGCAGGTATTTACTTAAGGTAGAAGATCGACTGAGTTTGAAAGAAGGTAAATTCAACGCTATTTTGCGCTGTTCATTGACCTCATCCGCTTTTGCTGACAATAAGGATTCAGGTTGAAGTTCTTGATATATAATGCCAGGTTTTTCTATGTGCAATCGTATGAGTTCAGTATGTCTTGATTTAAAAACTGATGATGGCTGCAATGTTTGAGCGATTTCTGGTGTGGAGAACGTGTTGTTATTGACAAGATTGTTTGAGTTCGTTGAATTCATGTTATTTATTGTCCCTCCCAATGCTAAGATATTCTCTGTCATGTAAGTAAAAGGATACGCTGTTGAAGTATTTTGGTTACCTCCGTGCTGCAATCCTATCCCTTTCTTAGTAGATTCAACCAAGGATTGTTTTGTTTGTGCGTTCTGATTCGCTTTCCGTTCACTGATTGAAGCAGCATCCCCGATGGAAACAAACAATCCGAATAGGATTAGTGTCATGCTTGAAGCAAATACCCAGAGGCCAATTGGACGTTTTTTACGTTTTTTTTCAACTTCCTTAACCCCAAAACCCATAGATTCTACAAGAGCTGGATCAATTTCAGGAAATTTAACTTTAGATTTTTCCCAAGCATCTAGATCAATATCATAGGAAGGATTCAATAATAGAAATAAACTTAATTCCTGTTCTTGCTCAATTGAGAGATTTCCTTCGATACGATCGAAAAGCCATTGGTCAATATTTTCGTGCGTTGGAGAATTCAAGCGAAATAGTGAACGGTTTTTAACTGATTTTTTACCTTGACCCTGGCGCGAAATAAATACACCTTAACCTGCGAGGGACTAAGATTTAGCATTACTCCAATTTCGTCATAAGAGTAACCTTCCAAGTCACGCATTAATAAAATGCTTTTTTGCAAAGGAGGTAACATACCAACCGTTCGTTCAATGATTTCGTTACTTTCAAATTCATGGGAGTCCATATGTGACGCCCCTTGAAGTTGAATCGATTGCATATAGTCTACACGTGCCCTTCGTTTAATGAAGTTTAGCATGGCATGGTGCGTACAAGTAAACAACCAACTTTTCACTTTATCTTGATCAATCCGATCGACATTTAACCAAAGTTTTTCAAAAACATCCTGTACGATGTCTCTTGCATCCTCCGCGGATCCAAGAAAATTCAATGCAAACCGGTAAAGACTTACCTGGTGTGCATGAACCACATTCGTATATTCACTTTTCTTCAAACGTTCGGTTTCAGTTAAAACAATTCGCTAACGCTAAAAGTTACACGCTGGGTAACTTAGCTAAAACAAATATAATGGAATATGAGTATGACTTGGATCCTGTCGAATATCACGCTGTAGTCAATGAATATTTTGCCTAGTTCAGCGAGTATTAAAACCCAAAATTATCAAAGCCATTTTGCGTCAGTAGTAAATAATGTTCTTTGTCAAACATGAAGAGCTGTGAAGGCTTGTGAGGTACGCCGCTTTGTTTTTCTTCAAGCGACATAACGATGTTTAATTTTTGGATTTTTCGCCTGAAATTACGCTTATCTAAAGGTTTATCTAAAATGGCCTCGTAGAGCTTGTGTAGCTGACTTAAGGTAAATTTTTCTGGTAGTAAATTAAAGCCAATTGGCCGTATTTTAATCATTTGTTTAAGCCTTGATTTGGCTGTCTGTAAAATGTCGAAATGGTCAAAAGCAAGTTCCCTGATTTCATTCACGGGTATCCATTCGGCTGACTTAGCAAACGAAGACGCTTGAGGTTGATAATCTTCCATTTTAACTAATGAAAAATAGGCAACGGTTATAACTCGGGCTTCCGGCTGTGCACGTATCGACTGAAGCCATGAACGGTCAGATTCTTTTGAAATACGGTTGGGGTCACCAAAAGCGCCAATTTGTTCAAGGTAAATGTGTTGAAGGCCTGTCAATTCCGCTAAAACCCGATTTGCCGCTTGATCCAGATGCTCATCGTCATATATTAAGTTACCGGGTAAGGCCCATTGAACACCATCTATACTTTCGCGGTTAATCACCAACACATTTAATTTATCGAAGTCAAAGCCAAAAATCACGCAATCCACCGAAACATTGGGATTGAGTTCAAGTGCTGCGTTTTTTTTGATTTCTTTTCTCACGTTTATC
>JBEGMB010000093.1:0-12079 GCA_041183245.1 Bacteroidota bacterium | reverse complement strand
ATTCATCGGAGAAGCACCTGAAACCTGCAGTACGCTTTCGTTTTTAATCGGGGATTTACATCCTTTCGATTTAGGAACCTTACTCGATAAACAGGGTATCGCGGTGCGTACGGGACACCATTGCACGCAACCTTTAATGAAACAATTTAATATTCCAGGAACCGTAAGAGCCTCCTTGGCATTTTACAACACTACCGAAGAAATAGATCAGTTTATTGTTGCGCTAGAACGTTCAATCCTCTTATTATCATGAGTAAATCCATCAACCAAATTCAAGACGAAATCATTGAAGAATTTGCAATGTTTGATGATTGGATGGAAAAATACGAGTATATCATCGACTTAGGCAAGGAACTTCCACTCATATCGGATGACAAAAAAACCGAGGATCGATTGATTCATGGATGTCAGTCACGGGTTTGGGTGGCTTCTGAAATGTTGGATCAACACTTAGTATTTACCGCAGATTCAGATGCCATTATAACAAAAGGAATAATTAGTTTATTAATTCGTGTATTATCGAACCAAACACCCGAAGATATTGTTAAAAGTGAGTTATACTTTATCGGAAAAATCGGATTACAAGAACACCTATCGCCTACGCGTGCAAATGGACTTGTAGGTATGATCAACCGATTGAAAAGTGACGGATTGAAGCAACTAACAAAATGATTGAACTAGAAAACGAAATCGTAACCGTATTAAAAACTATCTACGACCCCGAAATTCCGGTGGATGTATTTGAATTGGGGTTGATTTACGAAATCCGAATATCCGATACCAATGAGGTAGATATAGACATGACTTTAACGTCACCGAATTGTCCGGTAGCTGAATCCTTACCCAAAGAGGTCGAAGATAAAGTAAAAGCGATGGAGGCTATCACAGATTGTCGGGTGCATATTGTATTTGATCCGCCTTGGGACAAGGACATGATGTCTGAAGAAGCAAAGCTCGAGTTAGGGTTTTTATAGCTAAAATTATTTCCTATGGGTTTTATAAACATCCCAAAGTAACAAAGCAGCCCAAATTATATCCACCACATTCCACAGCGATCTTCCGAGTGAAATCTTGAACATTGGATTGATTAAGACAGCAGAACAGATAAAGAAAAAGAACATCACTTTATTCGAATTATCTTTCTCGGTATATGCTAGATATGCGAAACCGAGCATCCCAACCAAGCGGACAAATTGAAAGTACCCGTAAGGCATAGCGGCCAAACACCCTAAAAATAAAATCCCCAACCCCAACTTTATCCATGAAACCTCATTCATTGTTGACCAATTCATTACATTCAACTTATTTTAGTTTAACAAATACATACCGTAAGCGCTGTTGTGCTTGTGCATCGTAATATTCAATTTCTAAGTTCTTGTTAGTAATCACGAAAATGCGGTTCTTAATCGTGTCGGGAGATTGAACCCAATTCAATTCAGACTCATTGAGTTTTAATAAATAGCTTCCCTGTAACGTTAAGGTATCTGACACGTAACCTTGAAAGGATTGAAACATGGAAGTTATTTCTCCTTGCACGCTGGTTTCTGAAATACTCAAGTTACCCGAAGGATTATAGTCGAAGAAAGAAAAACCATCCGCATCTTGCAGCTTAACCATATCCACTTCCCAAGTCCCTTGTAAATATTTATTGAATCGGCGTTCTTTGTTACAAGAGAGCATAAACACTAAACAAAAAAAGAAAAGTATGCTTCTCATATTAATCTCTTATTCTACAGTAACAAGGTCCTCAAGGTTCGCTTTCGAAAGTTTGATGGTTCCAATGCGATTGTAACTTCCCATAACTCTAACTTGAGTTAAAATTAGTAATTCTCCATAAGGTGTTTGAATCAAATCACAGGCTTTAATCGGAATGTTTTTGCTAATGTATGTACCTGCTACTTTTTTACCGGTTTCGTCATAGAGCTTCAAGGATAATTGATTGCTTCGCGTTGACGCAAGGAAAGCCCGGTATTTAGCCCCTTTAATCGTTAGTTCTTTAATCAAAACAGGTGTTTCATGGTTTAATTCAGAATCACCTTGCGCTTCAAGTGACGTGGCCATCTCTACCGCGGATGGATTTAAGCTAAGTTTAGGATTAAAAAACACGTATTCCCCTGAAATACGGGACAATGCATATTCACCGGCTCCTAGCGGTTGCAATTGATTTATACCTCCATCCAATGCGGCTCCGTTGTAGACCCCTGTAAACAGCAGATTATTATCTAAAAACACGGTAGAAAAAGAGTAATTGTAAAACCCATTCACCACAAATCGATCTTTTTCCGGCGTAGACTTTATGAAAAATGGCCATTGTTTTCCCGTGTGCATTGCATGCTTTAGCAGCTGTTCATCCACGTTCATTCCAATCGTCAAGGCTCCAACGCGAATCACAGTATCCAAGGCGGTGCTCACCTCATGGATCCCCATCATTTGGGAGGATAAGGGACAACTCATGAGGTAAAGGTGATCTCCATTGTGATACGCATGAACCGGATAACTCACCTCTTCTAAGCTCGACACCTGGACCACGGAATGATTCGTTTCATCGATTCTTAGAATGCGCGTATTCAATTCAATTGGATCCATACAAACTAGATACAACTGCTCATCAATATTAACCAAAGAGGGAACGGCATTCACATAGGTATCAGGCAGCTCTAAATTCCATTTAAACACTCCGTCTTTATCAATCTTCATGAGCTGAATCTTCCATCCATCAAATGCGCTCAATACAATATACCCATGATCTTGGGTGGATTTTATTATTGACAAGGGGGTAAACGAACGGTTCCCATTTTGGTCGTCATAGATTTTCACGAAGGGCAAGGAAGATGTATCTTTTTTCTCGCAAGATGCAATTAGGAAAAGAAAGGCAAACCCGCACAGTAAAGCAATTTGTTTCATACTACCATTTTTTATGAATCGGGACCATGAGCGTTAGCATGATATCCATGTTTAACAAATTGAATTTATCTTGTACATCTAAGTACTCAGCAGCCATCCCGGTATAATCAGCATATCGTTCCAAGGGATCAATCGTTGTTCGCAGGCCATAGCGGACATTACCAGATAAGGAAAGTGCGAATTGTTCACGGTAATAAGATATACCAGCTCCACCAACCGCATACACGTTGAAGCGATTCAAATGCTGTGTCATTTCAGCCACATTGGATGAAACGGCTGTTTTACGATCAACGGAACGATCCACTTTATTATCTGTATAAATCTGTTTGCTAGCAAAATATGCAATGTCTGCAGATAAGCCTGCCTGTATGAACGGAGACCATCTACGTGCGGAAAAATCCATGCGCGCAAGGATTGGAATACGGATGTTGCTGATTTTTTGTCGATGTAAAAACTCCTTATATACTTCACCACCTGTGATGGTGTCAGACCAATGATAGTTGTTCATGTAGTTGTACCGTTGCGTTTGAAAGCAAGGCTGGCTCACTACGGAAAACAACTTGGTAAAGGCAAAGGAAAAATGTAAGCCATAAATCCCACCACCGTGTTGGAAGAGGTTTCCATATTTCTTATTAAAATCCTCATTTGCAGATTGTGGCGTTACTTCCATCAAGCTAAATCGTTCGCGCACTATCGGCTGAGTAAATCCCGAGCCCATCGTTACCCCAAAGAAATAACGATCCTTGCGGTACTGATGTCTTCTACTTTGCCCATTTACTTGAATCGTAAGAGCAAGCATTATTAGACCAACAATCCATCCCTTCATCATGACTTAGATAAAATTACTTTTCGGGTTAAAACTGCATCATTGGCATACATTCGAACTAAGTAGGTGCCGCTAATCACCTGACCAAAATTAAACATTACGCTGTGAGACCCGGGGGTATTTGGAGCATCGTCAATAGCTCCTAAAGATCGGCCCGTTAAATCAAATAATTCTATTTTAAGATTCACTTCTTGTTTTAAAGTGTAGTCAATGAATAATTCTTGATTGGTAGGATTTGGGTAACAATTCAAGGAAAGGTTCTGTTGGAAAAGCTCTGTTGTACTCAACGCTTTACAGCGCACATAATCAATTCGTGAGTCTACAAATTGCTCAAAATGAACCTCTTGCAGGGCTTGATCTGGTGCATTGAACCAATCTTTAACTACCGAAGTAAATACCTGACGGTAATCAAATTCCATGGGTACGTTTCCATATTGTAGATTCGCTAAATCCGGGTTAATCCCATATACTCCGGGATTGATACAGGTTCCAAAAACCAACATGGGCGCTGCATTACCGTGATCGGTTCCGTAACTTGCGTTGGATTGCACCCGTCGTCCGAATTCGGAAAAGGTCATGGAAAGCACACGGTCAGCGAGTCCCATATTTTGCAAATCATCATAAAAGGCCTTCGTGGCCGATGAAATGTGGTATAACAAGGCGGCGTGTGAACCCATCGTAGGATTATTGTTCACTACCTGATTCGCATGAGAATCAAATCCTCCAATGCGGCAAATAAATATTTTAGTTCCGATTCCCCCGCTTAACAACCTGGAAATCACCTGTAATTGCGGCGCCAAGGGGTTATGTTTTGAGGAGGCTGGTGCGATGTATGGATATAAATCCGGGTACACCACATTCGAATTGGCCCCTGCTTCGTACACATCTTTTAAGCGTTCCGCATAGCTATTGGCTTGTTTCTCAATTTGCATGATGTATTCGATTTCGTCCCCAGCATGCGTATCGGGAATATTAAGTGGTGGGTCAATTCCCACACTGTTAATCAAGTTGTAGAACGCTACTGGATCTTGAATGCTCAAACCGGCCGGAATCCCCTGTTCTCTATGAAAAGCTAAAGAAACGGCAGTCCCCATTTCAATGGCTAAGGGATCAGGAATCTGAGGACTTGGATAATTGTCGGGATAGCCTGGATAGGTATAATCCAAATAGCGTCCCATCCATCCAGAATTATAATAATCGTTGTACCCGCCTCCCATCATCCACACGTCGCGGCTTCGAAAATGTGAACCGTTCATGTTCTCGTAGGAAACATTCTGAATGACCGCAAAATTCCCTTGGTCGTACATGGCTTTAGCTGCTGTCATGTCGGGATGCAACCCTACTTGACGGTTATCTGGCAAGGTAGAATCTAAGGTAATAAACTTCCGAAGGCCGTTCTCTGGTATCGCAATGTTCGCCCGGTGATTGTAATATTGCCCGTATTGATTTATAGGGATCACGGTATTTAACCCATCGTTCCCTCCATGCATTTCTATCAACACTAACACCTTGTCATTCAAGCTATTCTTAGCAATCTTATGAAGTAAACTATCACCTTCAAATGCATACAAGGGAACTCCATTAAACTTCATCAACATTCCCGAACTCACGAGGGAAGACAGCTTCATAAAATCTCTTCTTTTCATCGGCTTCGAGTTAAAATAGTTGATATTCTGGAGATTGCATCATGGACTTGACTAAAAGCTCTAATTGCGTTTTAACCACTGTGTTATTTGAAGTCGATTGGTAAGAGGTCCATGCTGTTGTCCAATCAATAGCTCCATTGTTTAATAGGATTTCATCCTTGAAATAATCAAAGCGGGCTTGATCAATAGTAATCGGAATGAGCCATTCTACGAGGTCTTGAACCAAAACAGTTGGGTCGGATGCTTGTGTGGCATTCGCCTCCACAAAGGGAAGGACATCTAACTTAAGCAAGGAGGTTCCGCCGCTTGAAAAGCCATTGATTAACAACTCAGCAAACTTGTATCGATTCGCTAAATAATTAGCAGATATCCAGTACCGGTGGAACGAAGGAACTTGAAAATAAGGATCATAACCGGCGACATCTACCGGTTCAAATAATTCCAACCCTTGCAAACTCAACTGCTGTAATAACTGTCCGTATAGTGAATAATGTTGGCTCAAGTTGGTTGTTGGATTGGGTCCATTTAATTCAAAAAAGCGAATGGCACCTAAGGTTAAATCTAAGGGTGATTTAATGATGGCTCCCATGCTGTTATCACTGGTTGGAGGAGAATCCAAGTCATAGAAATGTTCACTTTGAAGCAACACTTCTAACACACTCATTAAGTCATAGTTATTGGCCATCAAAGTAGTTGCCAAGGGCTCAATAATGTCGGTTTCAATGGTTGGAGTTATTTCAAAATACACAAACTGGCGATACATTCTTCGCACAATGTGCTTTGCTGTATTCACGGAAGAAAACACCATATCAACCGCAGCACTTAATTCAGTGTAAACCGAAGCTGAGGAACATGTCCAATTGGCTACGTTCGGGGTTTGTATGGTTTGATTGCTAAAGGCTGAAGAAAACTGTTTTCCAGTCACATCATGCTGAGTAGCATTACCGTTGTTATCCGCTTTAACTTGACCTGTTGGAATGCCTGTAATGGGGTCCACGGTTTGAAAGGTGGTATCAATTCCCCATCCTGTCATGACTTTTGTAAGGGCCTTTACATCTTGTTCGGTAAAATTTGTATAATCTCCTAAGGCTACTTCAGGCCCTTTACCCACGGTGAAAAGCTCTAAAAATTCACGGCCAAAATTCTCTTGGGGAGTGCTCTTGATATTCAGGTATCCATCCAAATGAACAAGCATCGCATTATCGATACAAATCGCTTTAACTAAGTCTTTGTAATTCCCTAAGGAATAATGCCTTAACAAGCGAAGATAATCGATCGCAAACTGTGGATTCCAAGAAATCCGAGTCATAATAACAGGAATGTGTGTATGGTAAAACCACAGCATACGCTCCGTTAGGTTAGGTCCGGAATTCTTAACATTGCTCAGCCACCAGCACTTGGTTAAATCCGACCAAATGTCATTGATTTGAGTTGGATCCGGAACATTCGGATAAATCCAATCTGCTCCTGTATTGGGGTCTTTTGGAAATGCAGGAATCGGATCATTTTGAACCAAGGCATTAAAGGCCGCTTGTGCCGTTAGGCTCGAAAACGCAGTAATATCTTGCAGTCTTGGTCCCATCGTTGCTCGACGCAGGAGGTGCGCTGCGCGCTGCTTTCCAAGGGTACCAGTAATGGGAGCTAATGAGGCCATGGGAACGAATTGTTCACCCAAGATAAGGAGAAATAACTAAAGCAAGATGAATTCGTAAAAAGTTAATGGCTACTTAACCATTAAACACCACAGAGAGCATAGCTTCTACCCCAACACGTAAGGCATCGGCATGAATATCAAACTTTGGATGATGCACCCCGTAATTTATAGATTTCGCTGGATCGCCAACCCCAAGACGAAAAAAGCAAACAGGAACTTTGTGGCTGTAGAAGGCAAAATCTTCGGCGGTCATTCGCAAGGGCAAGGTTTCAACATGCGCTTCTCCTAATTGCAACTTAAGTGATTGCTCAACACTTTTCGTTACGTGCGGATCATTCTTCAAAAATGGATATCCCGAGGCACGCTCAAACTCAACACTCCCCCCAAAACGGGTTGCGACTTCATTCACAAAGTGCGTAAAACGCTCAAAAAACTCCGCGCGCCAGGCTTCATCCATCGTGCGTAAGGTTCCTTTCAAGGTGCATTCAGAAGGAATCACATTGGTAGAGCCAAGTCCTTCAATTCGACCAAAACTCAACACCGTAGGAACGCCTTCTGGATGAAATTCGTCAATGATATTTTGGGCGTTCAAAATCACCTCAGCGGCCATAGACAGTGGATTCCGACAATTCGCAGGCAAGGCACCGTGACCACCTACCCCAATAAATTTCAAATGAATTTCATCGCTTGAGGCCATGTACAGACCAGAACGCACACCTACTTTACCCACCGTCATTTCTGGATACACGTGCAGAGCCACTAAATATTCAGGCTTTGGATCTTCCAGCACACCTGCATCTATCATGTAATTAGCGCCTCCTGGGGCCATTTCTTCACCGGGTTGAAAAATTAATTTTACAGAACAGGGCAAGGATTCCCTGAACTTGTGGAGAAGCTCTGCCGTTCCCAATAAGATGGCGGTATGCGCATCATGTCCGCAAGCGTGCATTACACCTGGAACCAGGGATTTATATTCCACCTCATTTTCTTCTTGAATGGGAAGCGCATCCAAATCGGAGCGTAAGCCAATCCACCGAGTCGAATTCGGGGCTTCAATATACGCTACCACCCCGGTCTTTCCAACACCCTTATCATGACGAATCCCAAGCTTAGAAAGCGTTTCAGAAACAAACAACATAGTATTGTGCTCTTGAAAAGAAAGTTCGGGATATCGGTGCAAGTAGGTCCGATACCCGTGAACGCGGTCAAAAATAGCGCTCACCGCTTCACTAATCTGCTTAGGCGTCATGCTGCGTTAAACTTTGGTAACCCGTAAGCAACAGGCGAAATGATACATAAGCCATGATTAGGCCGAAAATAATTTTAACCCAGGCATCGGGCAATTTAAGTGAAAGTTTCGATCCGATGAACCCGCCAATCACAAAGGTGGCAGCGATTACTAATCCGAATTTCCAATGTACGTTTCCTGATTTTGCGTAATTCATTACGGCTAGAATAACCACCGGCATAGCCAACACAAAAAGACTGGTACCTTGGGCTTGGTGCTGAGTAAATCCGAGCGCATAAACCAAGGCAGGAACAATAACGATTCCTCCACCTACGCCCACGAATCCACTAAGGACTCCTGCTGCGAGGCCTATGCTCACCAAAATGGTAATTTCTTGTGCAGTCATAAGACGAAGGTACTATTTTTTTGAAATGTGGGATAGCTTGCTGCCTTCGACACAACCTTTACCCCGATCGAGGCAAAGGTCACTCAGTGAGCGAAGCCCTGAAAATTAAAGTTCTATCACAAATCGTTGGCTGTAATTATTCCAGCTTTGAACGCGTGCAGCCGTGCGATGTTGATTGAAGGTGCCTGTATGCACGAGCGTTTTACTTGCTATGCGATCTGAAGCTAATTTATCGAAGTACTCCAAGCCCTTGAACATATTGGGCATAATCGTTTCGCTGGCTTTTATCTCTACCACATTAAGTTTATCTGAATCCTGCCAGATTAAATCCACTTCATGACCAACTGCATCCCTCCAAAACCAGAAATCTTGCATGAGATTGTGGTGATAATTTTGTTTCAAGAATTCATTGATTACAAAATTCTCAAAAAGCGACCCTTTAATGCTGCTCGTTTTCACACTGGCCGCATCGTTGATTTTGAGTAAAAAACAAAGCAAGCCGGTATCGTAAAAATAGAGCTTTGAACTTTTGGTAATGCGCTTATTAAAATTGGAATGCAAGGGTTGAAGCTGATAGACTATATAGCTGGTTTCCAACACCGAGATCCATGCTTTTGCCGTGGGTTGAGAAATACCACATTCATTGGCTAACGAATTTAAATTGAGTAACTGCCCTGCTCGTGCAGCACACAAGCCAATGAAATTTCTAAACTGCTTGAGGTCTTTTACCTGAATTAGGTCTGACAGATCTCGCTCAACATAGGTTTGCAGGTAGTTTGAATAAAAGGCCTTAGAGGGAATATCACGGTCATATAGGGCGGGATAAAACCCACGCTGTAAATTCACGGCATAGTCATCGGCTAACCAAGCGGCATCCTGCATTTCTTCTAAATCGAAGGGCAGCAGTTTAAAGAGCGCCACACGCCCAGCTAAACTTTGCGTAATATTTTTCATTAAATGAAAATTCTGAGAACCCGATAAAATATATTGCCCCATTAAGCGATCCTCATCTACTTTGGTTTGGATATATGAGAATAATTCTGGTACGCGCTGCACTTCATCTAAGATCACCTTTCCTTGAAATTCAGTTAAAAATGCGTTCGGGTCGTTTAATGCATATTTTCGAAGATCTAAGTTCTCCAAGTTAACATACGTGTAATCCGAAAACTGATTTTTCAGGAAGGTAGTTTTCCCAGATTGACGAGGCCCTGTAAGTACCAGCACGGGATACTTTTTCAAATAAATATCCATCGATTTTTTAATAACCCTAACCCTATCCATAACCCTTGAAATTATTAAACAAATATACAATTAATTTTGAAATTACACGGGTACGTATTTTGAAATTGCACAGGTATGTATTTTGAAATTACACGGGTATGTATTTTGAAATTGCACAACTCCCTCTGTTCCGCGTGATTTGAAATCCCGCAGAACAGAGATGACAGATTTTCTATAAATGTATTTATTTCTCTTCCTGAAGCGCTAATAAATGCGCTAACAATCGTTGGTGTTCTTCCAAGAGTGTGATGTATTTGGTTTTCCAACTCGGCTCTTCTACTAAATTATCCATAGCACCTGATGAATACGTTTTACGGAATTCAGGAAGATCATTGGAGAAATCGTAATGAATCACTTTTCCGATTTCAAAAATATAATCTATGCTAAGCGTGGGGTTATCAAAGGCATCATAAAGCCACTTCCGACTCTTACCTAACCTGATCGCTAATTTGCTTAGGTTATGCCCAGAGGCTCTGACTGCCTGCTCCACGATTTCGCCACGGTGAATCATGAAACAAAGGTGATTGCATTATTGCATTCATTTGTATACGTTTCTTATACAATAATGTAACTTAGTCCCTATATTTGTTAAAAGAATTGACCGAATGAGAAGAAGCTATTTAAATACATTCACAGGAATATCCCAAAAAGGAATTCTGCTCCTTCTATTCTTCTTAAGTTTCCTTTCATTAAATGCCCAAATTGATAAGCGACGCGTTATCGCATCGGCCGGTAGATTAGCAAAAAAATTACCTCCGTATACTTTCGGACAACCAAACTATTCGATGTCCTACACCTTAGGGGAACCTTTCATTTATGTGGGAACGCCGATTGGCTACACCATGTATCGATTCATGAACGGGTTTCAGCAACCGGATGCCATAATTCCCATTGCGCCAGGTACCTCCGCCATCATGCCCGCCGATCCGGTATTTAACATCTACCCCAACCCGTTCGATCAATATTCCATTATTGAGGCGCCCGCAGCATACGAAGACCAAGACTTGAAATTGCAACTCATAGATGCCAACGGAAAGCTCGTGCACGAAGAATTTATGCACGGAACTCGCCACAAGGCGGATTATTCCACCGGCTTGGCCCCAGGAACCTATTTCTTAAACATCTACCAAATTACCGGTGAATTCATTCACCAAGTTAAATTGATTAAATCCTAAATACTAATGAAAACAAACAGGTTACTTAACATCTTATTGGCCTCAGTCACCTTATTTATTGGTAGTCTTGCTTTTGCACAAGCGGGGGCACCCAATGGAATTAACTATCAAGCAGTTATACGAAAAAGTGACGGGACCTTGGTAACGAACACACCAATTGCGGTTCGTGCCAGCATTCGTCAAACCACAGCCGCTGGAACGGTGATCTTCTCTGAACGACACAATGTAACTACTGACCAATGGGGCTTGGTGAATTTCGTGATTGGAACAGGAACTTTTCTAAGCGGGAGTCCTTTCGCAAACATCAATTGGGGTAATGGACCGTACTTTTTAGACTTAGGTGTCGCTTTTTCAGGTTTACCAAACCCTGCCATATATATGCCCTATGGCACACAACAGATGATGAGTGTACCCTTTGCATTGTATGCGAAATCATCCGGGAATTTACTCAACCAATGGAGTTACGGGACGGGTGCTCCATTAAATAATTCGGGAAATATGGGTGATTATTACCTCGATACTGCCACCGGAAATGTATACAACAAAATCAACGGTACAACATGGGTTCTCATTTCCAATATTACGGGCCCACAGGGTGTGGCCGGACCAACTGGTCCACAAGGTGCAATTGGCGCTGTGGGTCCGCAAGGTCCTGCAGGAACAAATGGAGCAAATGGAACCAACGGCGTTAACGGAACCAACGGATTGAATTCAGTAACACTTACCACCGTGGAACCGGCAGGTGTAAACTGCGCAAGCGGTGGGGTAAAATTAGAATTTGGACCCGATGTAAATGGAAACGGATTGTTAGATGCTGCAGAAATTGTTCCTGCACTTACACAATATGTATGCAATGGCGCTAATGGTGCAGTCGGAGCACAAGGACCAATAGGATTAACCGGCCCACAAGGTTTGGCCGGCACAGCAGGTCCGATTGGAGCAACCGGACCTGCTGTGCC
>JBEGMB010000092.1:0-14833 GCA_041183245.1 Bacteroidota bacterium | reverse complement strand
CATCGGAAGAACCGTTTGCCTTATATTTTTCAGGTAAGTACGGAAAAATAAGCGATTGGAATGAAAGCCAAATTAAGGCCTATGTGGTTGACTTCTTTAGCCTTTTTGAAAAGAATGCCGCCTTGTATTTTGAGCACAAAGAGCGTTTTACTCAATGCCTGTTGGACCATATATCTATCTTGAACTATGATCGCTTAATCAAGTTAACTTATTTGAATTTCTATGATAGAGACATCAAAAACAAGGATTCCATCAAGGTTATTCTTGACAAGCAGATGAAGTATGTGTTTCATAAGGAGGAAATTACGCGATTATTTCCCAGTGCTTCATTTTTGATTTTAACACGAAACGTCTTAGCGAATATTGAAGCGAAAAGTCGAAGAGGCATTGATTTTTTTAGTCACCCCTATTATTTGAGTAATGTTTGGAAACTTACCTACGATGAGGCTTTAGGTTTTCCTGAAACTCAAATCTTACCCTTTGAAACTTTCATTACCAATCCTGAATCCGCGCTGAGGACCTTGAATACCATTTGGGGTGTTTCATTTGAATCTTCACAATTGAATTATCAAATAGGATTTAGCGCATTAATAGCACATCGTAAGCATTTACTGTCTCCTCAATACATCGAAAAAATTAGCGATTTTCACCGAGGAATATTAGATACATCTCCACGCTCAAAACAACGAACTGCTAACCCCTTGTCTGAAAAACATCAAGCAGTCATTCTAAAACAAACGAGCGAAACAAGTAAAAAGCTTGGATATACTATCCCATCAGCCACAATAACACTTAATCTTTGGGATCGATTAAGCTGGACCTTCTACCGATTACTCGCACTGTTATTCCGTCCGTATTTATGGAGAGCATATCGACTCGTGCCACTCAAGTTAAAATGCATCATTAGACGAAGGAAAAAGGAATACGCTCCGTAAGTTTTAGAACTTTTATTACATTCGTTTTGTTAATGTACTTATGAATCGCATCCTTATATTTCTCTTATTAATCTTGGCTTCAGGTCCGTCACCGAGCTTCGCGGAAGAGCCAATACGCATATTATTCATAGGTAATTCCTACACCTACCGAAATCACATGCCGCGCATGTTCATGAAAATCGCCAAGGCAAATGGAAAGCAAGTGGAAGTAAATTGGTGTGTTAAAGGAAAAACTTCGTTCTACCGACACTCCTTGCGAAAGAAAGTGTATCAGGCCATTCAATGGAAGAAATGGGATTACGTGGTACTGCAAGGTTCGAGTAGAGATATGTTAAAAGATAGCATAACTTACTACGAGAAAACCTTGCCAGGATTGAATAAAATTGTTTCGTCAATAAAACGAAATAACAACAAAACTAAACTTGTTTTTTTTATGACTTGGGCCTATAAAAAAGGGTATCCAAAATTTGCTTACTCCAATACGCATTACAAAATGATTCGAAGAATCTCGGCAAAATATAAAGCACTTGCCATTGATTTCGATGCCTTACTATCACCGGTGGGCTTAGTATTTGAAAAACTTTATTTCAAGCATCACATTAAAACATTATATAAACCTGACAATGGGCATCCAAGTCCACTAGGTTCCTATACTGCCGCCTGCAGTTTTTATTCGGTAATTTTTAAGGAACGGGTTAGCCACACGCCTCAAGCGTATTTAAAGATTAAAAAGCATAACGAGGTAGAATCCTTAGTATGGAAATACACTCAAAGCCTGAAATAATTACATTATTTTTCGGTACTTGATTCGTTTCGGGCCACTATCACCCAAACGTTTCTTTTTATTTTCCTCGTATTCAGAGTAGGAACCTTCGAACCAATAAACCTGAGAATCTCCTTCAAATGCCAAGATGTGCGTACAAATACGATCCAAGAACCAACGGTCGTGAGAAATAACCACGGCACATCCCGCAAAGCGCTCAATACCTTCTTCTAAAGCGCGCAACGTATTCACATCGATATCATTTGTTGGCTCATCCAGTAACAAGACGTTGGCTTCAATCATTAAGGTCATCGCTAAATGCAGTCGATTTCGTTCCCCACCGGAAAGCACACCAACTTTTTTATTTTGATCCGAACCGTTAAAGTTAAACTTTGAAAGGTACGCTCTGGCATTGATTTTTTGATTGCCAATTTCAATAAACTCCAGACCATTCGAAACGACGTCATACACCGATTTATTTGGATCTAAGGATTTATGGTTCTGATCAACATACCCCAATTTCACAGTTTCGCCGACTTTAAATTCTCCGCTATCCGGCATCAATTCTTCCATAATCATTTTGAATATGGTCGTTTTTCCTGCACCGTTTGGCCCAATGATTCCAACAATTCCGGCTGGCGGCAGGGAGAAATTTAAATCATCGTATAGCAATTTATCTCCAAAGCTCTTACCAACATGGAACGCTTCAATCACGTTGTTTCCAAGTCGTGGACCATTCGGGATTGGAATCTCGAGTGTCGCTTCTTTTTCTTTGCCGTCTTCTGAGAGCATTTTTTCATAATTCTGAAGCCTAGCTTTCGATTTTGCCTGACGTGCCTTTGGATTCATTCGAACCCATTCTAATTCTTGCGCAAGCATACGTTGACGCTTAGATTCGGTCTTTTCCTCCTCTTTTAAACGTTTTCCTTTCTGTTCAAGCCATGAGCTATAGTTTCCTTTCCATGGAATCCCCTCTCCCCGATCCAATTCCAGAATCCAACCCGCTACGTTATCCAAGAAATACCGGTCGTGGGTTACCGCAATGACCGTACCTTGATATTGTTGTAAATGTTGTTCTAACCAATCAATTGATTCTGCATCCAAGTGGTTAGTTGGCTCATCTAACAAGAGTACATCCGGATTTTGAAGCAAGAGGCGACAAAGGGCTACGCGACGTTTTTCTCCACCTGAAAGTGAAGCGATTGCTTGGTCATCGGGCGGACAACGCAAAGCATCCATCGCGCGTTCGATTTTATTATCTAATTCCCATGCATCAAGCGCATCAATCTTATCTTGAACTTCGCCTTGACGAGCGATTAACTTATCCATTTTATCTGGGTCATTCATCACCTCTTCATCCATGAAGGCATTGTTAATGTCTTCATACTCCTTGAGCACATCAACGATTTCTTTTGCACCCTCAAGTACAATTTCTTTGACCGTTTTATTGGGATCCAACTCAGGTTCCTGCGGAAGATACCCGACGCTATACCCTGGAGAGAAAACAACGTCTCCTTGGTAAGATTGATCGAGACCAGCAATAATTTTCATTACGGTAGATTTTCCTGCACCGTTCAATCCAATGATACCGATTTTGGCACCATAGAAAAAACTGAGGTAAATGTTTTTAATGATTTGTTTTCCTTGTGGGGTCGACTTAGACACGCCCACCATGGAGAAAATAATTTTCTTATCGTCTGACATAAAGCTATGAATTAATTCTTATAAATTTTTGGGGTAAAAAGCCCCCATTTTGCTAAGCGATATCCGATACTCACACCAATCACACCGAAACCATATTTCATGGAGCGTGAAAAATTGATGGATGAGGCTTCTTCAAAATACTTGGTTGGACACGTTACTTCGCCTATTTCGTATCCTGCATAAAACAACTGCGCTAACATTTGATTATCAAAGATAAAGTCGTCCGAATTCAATTCGATATCGATTTTCGAGAAAACCTCTTTGGCGAATGCACGATACCCAGAATGATATTCAGAGAGTTTTTGACTCATAAGGATGTTTTGACCGAGTGTTAAAAATCGATTTGCAATGTATTTATACATGGGCATTCCTCCCTTGAGCGCTCCCTTTCCTAAAATCCGTGAACCCAGTACAACGGGATATACATCAAAGGCAATAATTGCAGCAATGGCATGAATCAACTTCGGAGTGTACTGATAATCAGGGTGAAGCATGATGACAATATCGGCATCGAGTTCAAGCGCCTTTCGATAGCAAGATTTCTGATTACCACCATAGCCTCGATTGTTTTCATGACGAATCACATGCTGAATCCCTAATTTCTTAGCTAATTCAGAGGTGTGGTCTCTACTGGCATCATCCACTAAAACCACTTCATCTACAATGTCAAATGGAATCTCGTCGTAGGTCATTTCTAGGGTTTCTGCGGCATTATACGCCGGAAGAACAATGCAAATGCGTTTTTGATTTAACATGCCGCAAAGGTACGTAGAAATCCAAATAAAAAGCGTTGAAAAAGTGTTCAAAACCTCTAAAAAATCAACGATTTTGCGAATCGATTAGAATTAAATAAAAAGTAAATTTGCTACTTGAATTTATCTACCTTGGAATTACCAGAGAAAGTAAAAGGAATTTTCGCCGCGTATTTAGAGCAGAATGGTCACAGAAAGACCCCTGAACGCTTCGCGATACTCAATGAAATTTATACCTATGAAGGGCATTTTGACATTGAGACCTTGTACTTTAAAATGAAAGCTGATAATTACCGTGTATCAAGAGCGACACTTTACAATACGATTGAATTGCTGTTGGCCTGTAACCTAGTACGTAAACACCAATTCGGAAAGGCGATGGCGCAATATGAAAAGGCGCATGGGTCAAAACAGCACGACCATATTATCTTGACTGATTCGGGCGAAGTTATTGAGTTTTGTGACCCTAGGATACAGCAAATCAAGGCAACCATTGAAGATATTTTTGGGGTAGAAATCCAACACCATTCGCTCTATTTTTACGGAATTAAAAACAAAGAAAATGATTGATTATTTCATTTCGAACGGTGAAAACACCACCTGCATTACCCTAGAAGGGAAATTACTTTCTGATGCGGATTTAAAAGCAGTATCTACGGAAATCGAAAAATTACAGAACTGGAATATTATTCTAGACTTAAAAGACCTGACCCATGTAAATTCCAGTGGAATTGCGTTTATGGTGAGAATCTTAACCAGGTCGCGTGTTAACGGTGGCGATGCAGTGATTGCCCAAGTTAATTCTAATCTTAAAAAACTATTTGACATAACTAAAATGCATGAGGTGTTCACAATTTATGAGACCACTGAAGATGCAACTAATCATTTTAATCAATAATTATGAAAGTGGATGTGCTGTTAGGCCTTCAATGGGGCGATGAAGGAAAAGGTAAAGTAGTTGACGTCTTAACCCCAACATACGATATCATCGCTCGATTTCAAGGAGGTCCAAACGCTGGTCACACCCTAGAATTCGAAGGGATTAAGCATGTACTCCACACAGTTCCTTCAGGGATTTTTAGACCTGAGGCTCTTAATGTTATTGGAAATGGCGTAGTTATAGACCCAATCGTATTTGCTGGGGAACTTGATAAATTAACTCCATTCAATATCGACCTAAAGAGTCGCTTGTTAATTTCTAAAAAAGCCCATTTAATTTTGCCTTCGCACCGTTTACTTGACGCTGCGTCTGAGCAAGCTAAAGGCTTAAATAAAATTGGTTCAACCCTTAAAGGTATCGGTCCGACCTACATGGACAAAACAGGTCGCAACGGTTTGCGAGTTGGCGATTTGTTTTCCCCTAATTTCAAAGCGAAATACGAGGATTTAAAGCAAAAACACCTCAATTTACTTGACCATTATGAAGGATTCACCTACGATCTTACAGACATGGAGGCCGCGTGGTTTAAGCAAATAGAACGCCTAAAAGAATTAACATGCATTGAAAGTGACCATTACCTAAATCGCGCATTAAAAAACAATCAACGCATTTTAGCTGAAGGAGCACAAGGAACCATGCTTGACATTGATTTCGGCACCTATCCATTTGTAACTTCATCGAATACTGTGACCGCAGGAACTTGCACGGGCTTAGGTGTTCCTCCATCAGCGATTGGAAAGGTAATTGGAATTTTCAAAGCGTATTGCACCCGTGTGGGGAGTGGACCATTTCCGAGTGAATTGGATAATGAGACCGGGGAGTTGATGCGTAAAGAAGGACACGAATTTGGCGCCACCACGGGTAGACCACGTCGCTGCGGTTGGTTAGATTTAGTACAATTGAAGTATGCCATCATGATTAATGGAGTAACGGAATTGTGCATGATGAAAGCTGATGTATTAGGAATTTTTGATCACATTATGATTTGTGAAGGATATGAAATCAATGGAGAAACGGTAACAGAGTTCCCTTATGATGTAAGTGATTTAGAAATCAAACCCATCTTAACACAAATGGAAGGATGGAAAACAGACCTGACTCAATTAACATCCTATGATGATGCACCTGAAGCACTAAAAACCTATGTGAATTATTTAGAAAAACAACTGGAAGTGCCAATTCGGATGGTTTCGGTAGGTCCAGACCGAGCTCAAACGCTCTTAAAATAATCTCATAGAATCTCGTGCGTTTCACCCTGTTAATCGGCTTTGTTTTCGCATTTAATGTGTTGTTTTCACAGGGTAAGCTTGAACTTCTGCCTGGTTCAGAAAAGATTTATTTTAACAAGGCCACTCAAACGCATCGACTGGTAGGAACGGTTAGCTTTATCTACCAAGGCAATACCATGTATTGTGATTCTGCACATTATCGAGAAAAGGATAAAATTGTTCGAGCTTACGGCAGGGTTCATATTACGAAGGATGATGTAAATCTTTACTGCGACTCCTTAGTCTATTCAGGAAGCACAAAAATCGCAAGACTTTGGGGTCATGTCAATGTACGTGATGCTGAATACAAATTAACCTCAGATTCACTCGAGTATAATGCAAAAACTGGTCGCGCCATCTATAGAAACAATGGTAAAATTGAGAACAGCACGAATAAAGAAGTAATAACAAGTAAACTGGGCTACTTCTACCCTAGCACCGGCACCTGTTTCTTCAGTGGAAAGGTAAAGTATAAGAAACAGCGCCTGAGCATGACTACGGATACCCTACAATTCATCTATGAAAAACAAACCACATACTTTCACGGACCTACTACAATAAAAAACGACAGCATTGAAATCCAGTGTGAGAAAGGTCAATACCGGGTTGATATTCAAGAAGGGCTCTTAAGAAAAAACGTTTTTATCAAGCAAAAAGACCGAACGATTTATTGTGACACCGCATTCTACAAAGAAACCAATCAACTATTCAAAGGGAATGGCCATGTTCGGATATATGAAAACAACCAACATTTAATCTTGTTGGGCGACTATTTCCACACGCAAAACAATGTTTCTCAAAGCACCTTAGCCGGCCATGCACTCGTAATAGAAACCAGACAAAAAGATTCCTTGTTCCTACACGCCGACACCATTCGCATGCAAAAAGACAGCCTTGACGAGCGGAACATCTATGGATACAAAGGGGTTAAAATCTACACGAATAAAGCACAAGCTATTTGCGATTCAGCCCACTACAGTAGTAAATCCGGAAGAATTGATTTATTTCAACATCCGATACTGTGGTCTCAAAACAGTGAATTAAAAGGAGATTCCATTCTTGTGTTTCTTGCGGACAGCGTGCTTGAAAAAGCACAAATATTAGGTAATGCAAGTTCGATCATGAAGGTTGATACGGGCTCATGTTATAACCAGCTCTCTGGAAAACGAATCGATGCATGGTTTAATGAAAGCGTACTTACCAAAGCAAAAGTTAGTGGTCAGGCTTGGACCATTTTCTATCCCATTGAAGAACAGAAGATTGACACAGTTTTAACTCGAAAACGAAAGGGATTAAATCGATTATTTGCTTCTGAACTAATCGTTTATTTAGATAGCGGCGAAGTTACACGAATAACCTTTTTCGATAAACCAGATGGCGTGTTTTTTCCGATGGAGCAAATAGAAGACAAGGAGCGTTTCATAAAAAACTTCGCTTGGAATCCATTGCTACGGCCGAGAAATCCCTATGAGATGGTGCATTCAACCCTAGATTAGCGCCTCATCCTCAGAATCCCAGCGAGTAACACGCTGAACCCCTTCGATTTCTTGAAACTTGCGTGTTAATTGATCTAAATGCTCGGTATCGTAAACCATTACATGAATCTTTCCTTCGAAGGTACCGTCATTGGTTTCAAAATGAATGCTCTTCATGTTTACTTTATTCTCTTTAGAAATAATTTCGGTAAGTCGATTCACCAAACCGATCTGGTCGATTCCAATAATTCGTATAGCAGCTAAACGCTCTACCAACACTTCCGATTTCCAAATAGCTTTTACGCAGCGATAGGCATACTTGGACATTAAATGCACCGCATTCGGACAATCTGAACGATGGATTTTTATCCCTTGATTAATTGTTATGAAGCCAAATACCTTATCCCCAGGAATTGGGTTACAGCAGTTAGACATTTGATATTCAATGCCTTTGAAATCCTCGCCAATGTAGATGACATCCTTTTTAGCATCCACCGCCCGCTGCGCCTCTAAGCCTTTACGTCCCTTCTTAACAACAACGGTATCCTTCTTGGAGCTTTGCAAGAATCCATGTTTATCTTCAATCTCGCGAATCTTATTGATATCAATTTTTCCTTTCGCGATTCGATAATATAAATCTGTGGCACTCCCTACTCCATAAAATTTCTCTAAAAACGTAATATTTTCAGAATTCATCAATACGTTAAATTGCTTCAACTTTCGTTCAAGGGTTTCCTTACCGTCTTGAGCAATTAGCTTTCGTTCTTCATTTAAGGAAGACTTGATTTTTTGACGAGCGCGGGCAGAAACAACAAACTTGAGCCATTCCTCATTTGGTTTTTGTTTACTCGAAGTTATGATTTCTAATTGATCACCATTCTGCAATTGATAGCTCAAGGGCATTAAGCGATTATTGACTTTCGCTCCGATGCACTTATCCCCGATATCCGTGTGAATGTCATAAGCAAAATCCAGAATCGTGGAACGCGTTGGCAAAACCCGCAACTCTCCTTTTGGGGTAAACACATAGATTTCATCGTTGAATAAATTCAACTTAAACTCATTGATAAAATCAAGGGCATTCGAATCGGGATTAACTAATAAATCACGCACTTCAGCAATCCAACGATCAAATTTACTCTCATCGTTTTTTGATTCTTTGTATTTGTAATGTGCTGCAAGTCCTTTTTCCGCAATTTCATCCATGCGTTTCGAGCGGATTTGAACTTCAACCCATTTTCCCTGGGGTGACATCACCGTAGTATGCAACGATTCATATCCGTTCGCTCGAGGTGTAGAAATCCAGTCCCTTAAGCGTTCCGGACTTGGTTGATAGAAATCAGTAACGATGCTGTAAATTCTCCAACAATCCGACTTCTCTTGCTCTTGTGAAGTTTCAACAATAACCCGAATGGCAAATACGTCAAACACCTCCTCAAATGGAATTTCCTTGGTTTGCATTTTCCGCCAAATCGAAGAAATCGACTTGGTACGCGCTTTAATATCGAAATGATACCCTTGCTTTAGAAGTTCATCCTTTATCGGAGACATAAACCGGCGAATGAAACGCGCTCGAACATCTTGCGTGGATTTCAACTTCGTTTCAATCTCATTAAAAACTTCTGGCTCACAATATTTCATGGACAAATCTTCAAGCTCTGTCTTTACTGTGTAAAAACCAAAACGATGTGCTAAGGGAGCATATAAAAACCGAGTCTCTGATGCAATTTTAAGTTGCTTATCCGGTTTCATACTGGATAAGGTCCGCATGTTGTGCAAACGGTCCGCCAATTTAATCAACACCACCCTGAAATCATCCGAAATGGTTAAAATCATCTTACGGAAATTCTCCGCTTGAACCGAAGCGTTTTCATCAAACACATCCGGAATTTTTGTTAAGCCATCAATAATTCGACGAACCTTAATACCAAACGCATCCTCAATGTCATCAAGTGAAATATAGGTATCTTCTACTGTATCATGTAATAAGGCACAGGTAATTGCGATGCTATCGAGCCCCATTTCCTCCGCACAAATTCTAGCTACTGAAATGGGATGAAAAATATACAACTCTCCCGATTTACGTCGATCGTCCTTGTGCGCTTCGAGGGCCGTATCAAAAGCCTTTCGGATCAACTTTGTATCCTCGCGGGAGCGATCTTTTACCGAACGGAGTAAGCCTTTAAACGCTGCTAAAATCGCAATGCGCTCTTCTTCGACGTTATATGCTCCAGGTAACTGACTCATAACTAATCTATTGCAGGAAGCAATTGTGTTCTTACCTCACCAAAGCCAATGCGCACATTCCCATTCGTGCAATGTCCTTTCATGATTACGGTGTCATAATCTTGAATAAATCGACGTTGCGATCCATCGCTCAAGGTAAGTGGCTTTGTTCCTTTCCATGCTAACTCAAGCATAGATCCGTAAGAATCCGGTGTAGGTCCTGAAATCGTACCCGATCCCATTAAATCCCCGCAGCGAATATTACAGCCATTTACCGTATGATGCGCCAATTGCTGGGCCATATTCCAATACATGTATTTGAAATTAGATAAGCACACGCGATCTTCTGCCCCATCCTTTGGTTGAATAAATACTTCTAAATTAATGTCATAGGATTTCTTTCCTTCAAATTTCAAATACGACAACACTTCGGGTTCTTGAACCGGCGTATCAACCGCGAAGGGCTGAAGTGCATCCAAGGTAATAATCCAAGGCGAAATTGAAGACGCGAAATTCTTTGCTAAAAAAGGTCCTAACGGAACATACTCCCACTGTTGAATATCTCTGGCTGACCAATCATTGAACAGGCTTAATCCAAAAATGAAATCTTCGGCTTCAGCGGTAGAGATTCGTTCCCCAAGGGGTTTTCCATCAAAGGTGTAGAATCCCATTTCTAATTCAAAATCAATGCGGGAAGACGCCTCGAATTTAGGGTTTTCACCTTCGACTTTAGTTTGGCCTTTTGGGCGTACCACGGGAACTTCTGAAGTAATAATAGAACTTGATCTTCCATGATATCCAACCGGTAACCATAACCAATTCGGAAGTAAGGCATTTGCTGGGTCTCTAAACATCATCCCAACATTGGTTGCGTGTTCTTTACTTGAATAAAAGTCCGTATAATCTCCAATGGCTACAGGAAGCAAGAGTTGCACGCGGTCTGCAGAATAAAGTACGTCCATACAGTCTTCGTCATGTCCTTGCAATTCCATATTTCCTTGAGCAAACAGCGATGAAATTCGATTTCGTAAATTCCGTAGGGGTAATTTACCGTATTTCATGAGCGCATTTAAGGATGAACAGTTAAAGTCTGCGGATTGAAATCCAAGTTCTTTAAAGTACCCTTTGTCGTTCAATGCCGCGAGGTTAATGATCCTATCGCCTATTCGGGTGGCTACAAAGGGTTCATCTTGTACGAGAAACCCAACACCAAAGGGAATGTTTTGAATTGGAAAATCGGAATCTTCGTTTACGTGTATCCAAGAAACTAAGTCGGGATTATTTGCAGAAATCATAGCAATTGAAATAAGATATTGATACTAGAAACTAAGGAATTATACATTAAATCTAAAGTGCATGATGTCACCGTCGGCAACCACATACTCTTTCCCTTCTACTTTAAATTTTCCTGCTTCTTTAACAGCAGATTCGGAACCAAACGTTACGTAGTCATCATATTTCATTACTTCTGCACGAATAAAGCCTTTTTCAAAGTCAGAGTGAATTACACCGGCTGCTTGTGGTGCAGTAGATCCTTTATGAATGGTCCATGCGCGCACTTCTTTTACACCCGCGGTGAAATACGTTTGTAAATTAAGTAAGGCATAGGCTGAACGAATCAAGCGATTAACACCTGGCTCATCAAGTCCAAGCTCATCCAAAAACATCTTACGTTCCTCATACGTTTCAAGTTCGGTAATGTCCGCTTCGATTTTTGCTCCGATAATAAGTACTTCAGCATTTTCGTTTGCTACCGCCGCTCGAACCTGATCAACATAGGCATTACCTGAAAGCACAGAGGCCTCGTCTACGTTGCACACATACATGACCGGTTTCGCAGTAATCAAATTAAACCCTTTAATCACTTCCATATCACTTGCATCAAAACCTAAGCCTCGAACAGAAATACTTTGTTCAAGACCTCCTTTAATTTTGAGCGCTAATTCGTTTTCTTTCACTGCATCTTTATCACCGGACTTAATAACCCGGGCTAAACTTTGAATTTTCTTCTCAATCGTTTCTAAGTCTTTCAGCTGTAGTTCAATATCAATTATTTCCTTGTCACGAATTGGGTTCACATTGCCATCCACGTGCACAATATTTCCATCATCAAAACAACGAAGCACATGAAGGATTGCATCCGTTTCTCTAATATTCGCTAAGAATTGATTTCCAAGTCCTTCACCTTTGGATGCGCCCTTTACTAAACCAGCAATATCCACAATCTCCATGGTTGCAGGCACTACGCGTTCTGGATTGACCATGGTTTCTAGTTTCTCCAACCGTGGATCCGGAACCGAGGTGGTACCGATGTTTGGTTCGATCGTACAAAAAGGAAAATTCGCAGATTGTGCTTTCGCATTCGATAAACAGTTAAACAAGGTTGATTTCCCAACATTGGGAAGCCCTACAATTCCACACTTCAATGACATAAAGAAACTATTTTGACAACTCGCATTGTCATGGTTGATAAAATATATATAATATTACGCAAAATTAAGAAATTATCGTGGGACAACAACACATAAAACAACTGCTAACGGGCTTAATCTTGCTATTTCTTTACGCCCAATCCTATGCGCAAAAAGACAGCCTTTTTATTCGCAAAATATACGATGAAGCCCTGTTACGGGGAAAGGCTTATGAAGACCTGAGGTCTCTATGTAAAGACATTGGTCCAAGGCTATCTGGAAGCTCGGAAGCTGCGATGTCGATTCGATGGTCAGAACAAAAAATGCGGAATTACGGATTCGATCAGGTATACCTGGAGCCGATAATGGTCCCGCATTGGGAACGCGGAAATCCTGAAACGGCGTGGATAACCTTGCCCAATGGGAGCATTGAAAAACTTACCTTGTGTGCCTTGGGTGGATCTGTTTCCACGAACGGCGTATTGGAAGGTGAGCTCGTACTTTTCAACCACCTGGACGACTTAAAAAAAGCAAACCGTCGTGCAGTAGAAGGCAAGATTGTCTTCATCAATCAAGCGATGAATGCTGCTGAAATCCAAACCTTCAAAGCATACGGGGCCTGCTACCCTATTCGTGGGAATGGTGCAATAGAAGGCGGAAGACTTGGCGCGAAGGCTGTAATTATTAGATCGCTTGGATTGCCGAGTGATGATTTTCCACATACCGGAAGCATGAAGTATGAAGACAGCATTCCGAGAATTCCTGCTGCCGCCCTATCTACCAAAGATTCTGATTACTTGGCCTCCTTACTGGAGAAGAAGTCAATTATCAAATTAACCTTGGAAATGGATTGTCGGAACTTTCCGGATGAACCATCATTCAACGTGATTGGTGAAATAAAAGGTTCTAAATACCCCAATGAAATCATCACCATCGGAGGTCATTTAGACTCATGGGACCAGGGAGAAGGAGCGCACGATGACGGCGCCGGAGTGATTCATTGCCTGGAGGCATTACGCATATTAAAAACCCTAGGATATAAACCCGAACATACGCTACGCGTTGTGTTTTTTATGAATGAAGAGAATGGAAATATGGGCGGGAAAAGTTACGCGAAATGGGTAAAAGAGAAGAACGAGACGCACATTGCTGCATTGGAGAGCGATCGTGGTGGTTTTACACCGAGAGGCTTTGGATGTGATGGAAATGATTCTGTTTATGCTAAATTCACCGCATTAGAACCTTTATTCAAACCATACGACCTTCATATTTGGGAAAAAGGCGGCGGCGGCGTGGATATTGGTCCATTAAAAAACGAATTTAAAGACATTACCTTGTTTGGATTTGTCCCAGACTCTCAACGATACTTTGATTTTCATCACGCGGACAGCGATATATTTGAATCCGTCAACAAACGAGAATTGGAACTGGGTGCCGCATCAATATCAGCTTTTTTGTACTTATTAGACAGCAAGGTATTCTAGCTCATATTTTTCCTGCAGAGAAAATTTGATCAGATTGCATTGAGGAAGTAATGGGAATATAATATCATTCGCATTTAAAACAAAAAAACGCAAGGAAGCTTGCGTTTTTTTTATTCATAGCACTTTTTGTACTTATTTCCCTTTGTACTCCTTTATTGAAGGACATTGCTTATACTCTTCTTCAAATGCCTTTAACTCTTCCGGAGTCATGCTTTCGGTCATTTTATTACATTTCTCAAAAGGGACCTGATATTTTTTGGCAGACAAAACCTTCATTTTCTGGACCGGATCTGAGACCTTATTAATTTCTTTAACGGCTTTAATGTGAATGTCTGCACACTCACAAACCTTAGATTTACACGAGCTTAGTATGACCAGTGCAAGTGCTACAACGAACAGATTTTTCATATTATTTTACAGCTGACAATTGATCTTCGCCGGATTGGGAAATTGCACTTTTCTCTAGACGTATTTTGGTGCCTTCAGATGAAATCAAAACCGTAGATTCTGCTATTTCTAGTATTTTGCCGTGGATTCCACCAATGGTAACTACTTTATCTCCTGGCTTCATAGCTTCTCGGAACTTTTTAAGTTCTTTCTGTTTTTTAGCTTGTGGTCGTATCATAAACAAATAGAAAATTGCAATCATTGCAACAATCATAATCAACGAACTCATTGGATTTCCTCCTCCCATATTATTTTATTTTAGCTTTTATAATCAACACTTTAGTAGACGGTGTTGTATTCGTCATTATCGTTACTGACTTTGTAACTTCTTTCGAAGATACATTCGCTGTATTTACTTTAGCTATGATTTTAGTTGACGCTCCTGGCTGAATAGGTTCAGATGGCTTATCCGCAACAGTACAAGAACA
>JBEGMB010000091.1:0-2560 GCA_041183245.1 Bacteroidota bacterium | reverse complement strand
TTATTTGACAAAGCTTCAAAGAATGTCAAAACCAGAGGATGTACCCTCAGATGAAAAATTGAGAAAATGCATGGGCGAAATTGATTTGAAGTATAAGAAAAAATTTATCTACCGCGATTTTCATGAAAGTCCTGATTTAAAATACTGGACTTTCGTTACCCATGAAAAAGGTCAATATCGAATTTGGTTGTATGATAAGTCAACAGGTAAGGCGAGTTGTTTGGTAAAAAGACAGCCTAAATTAGATCGAATAGAGGATTTAACTTATCCGGTCACTTGTTGGCACCCCTCTTCCGAGACTTTTTGTTATTTCTACGAAAAGAAAGGTTTTTTAAGGTTTGCACAGTTTGCCCTTGCAGATAAAAAGTGGAACGAAAAAGAGATTTTTTCCATAGATAAGGTGCTATATCCTCGTTTTAGTAAAGACGGGAAGAATATTGTTTTTGTAGGCATTACATCTGGTAAAACAGACGTATTCATTCTTCCTACCATAGCCAATGCACCCAAGGCATTGACCAAAACAGAGGATGATGATTTTTCTCCTGTGATTTTACCGAATAAAAAAGTGGTTTACTTATCGCAATCAAAAGATCCAAAAGAGGAGAAGCCTTATTATCTATCACAAGTGGATATGACCGGTGGAAAATCAGAGCGAATATTTGAATCAAGGTATCCCTTGCGATTTGCTTTTGGAATGGGTGAAGAGGAGATGGGCTGCACGGAAGAGCACCCGGAGGGCATCAAGTTTTTACGGATAAAATGGGATTCCGTTATTGCATCCATTGACACCACCATTCATTATCGAAAAGCTCCAATGGTAAGGGAGTTTGATCAATTGCCATTTCGTGCGCATGTATTTGAGGGCCCCACTTCGGATAGCAGTTGGAATTTTTATCATGGTTATGTTGGACATGTTCAAGTTAAGAAGAGTAAGAATCGCTCAGCGTTAGTGACCAACAAAATTTCTTTTGATGATACAGAGTCTATTCCAATGGATACGCTCCGTTGGATCAAGAGACCCATACATTTAAATAAAATTGACCTGGATAATTTTCTGTTTTCCGAGGAGCGTATGTTGTACTCCAAAGAGAAATCGAGCTTGGTTCTGAGTGACAGCACGAGTGCGAAAAAGAAGAAGAAAGTAGTCACTGATTTGAAAAGAAGCAACTACGATTTAAATTTTGCCACCGATTTTGCCACGACTAAATTAGATAACACATTTGCAAGTACGTTTTATCAAAACGCCTCATCAGGTCCAACCAGTATTTTTCCTGGTATGAGCGGATTGGTTAAAGTTTCTATTTCTGATTTGCTAGAAGATTATCGCATGTATGCTGCCGTGAGAGTGGCAGCCGATATTAGAAACAGCGATTTTGGAATTTCATTCGAAAATAACAAAGATCAATTAGACAAGAAAACAACCTTTCAACGTCGTTCTCAGCGTTGGGGCGGATTGTTTAATGCTTATCGATTGGAGACCTATATGGTTACTCAACAATGGAAGTATCCATTTAATGAATTTCATTGTGTTCGTTTGAATCTGATTTATCGTTGGGACAGGCGGATTAATTTATCGGTGGATCCTGTCAGTTTAGCCGATCCGAATTCCAACGAAAATAATGTGGGTGTGTTAGCGGAATATTTATTAGATAATACGCGTAATATCGGATTAAATCTGTTAGAAGGTACGCGAGGTAAGTTGTGGTATGAGTATTACCAACAACCGGATAATTGGACAGAGCGAACAGATATGCATATTCTTGGAGGGGATTTCCGACATTATAAAAAAATTCATCGCTCCATCATCGCAGCTTTTCGCTTCGCTGGAGCCACCTCTTTTGGATCAAGGAAAGTTGTACATTATTTGGGCGGAGTGGATAATTGGCTGTTTCAACGGGTAGATCAATCGACGGTGGTTTCCGATCAAATGAATTATCGCTTCGCTTCATTTTGTGGCCCCATGAGGGGATTTTACATCAATGCTAGAAATGGAAATAATTTTTTAGCAGCGAATACAGAAATCAGAATTCCTATTTTTAGTTATTTATCCCGAACTCCAATAAGAAGTGACTTTGTAAAACATTTTCAAGTCATTGGTTTTGGTGATGTTGGTAGCGCGTGGACAGGAAAATCTCCGTATGATGCCTCTAATGGTTTTAATACCAATACGGTTACCCAAAAACCGGTTACGGTAACAGTGAACAGTAATCGCGAGCCAGTCATTTATGGTTATGGCTTTGGTGTTCGTTCTAAAGTGCTTGGTTATTTTCTAAGAGCAGATTGGGCATGGGGAATAGACGATGGTCAAATACTACCCAGGGTTTTCTATCTATCCTTAAATATGGATTTCTAATCAATTAGAATTTAATTACTCCTTTTCGAGAGCCGCCTCTACCTCTGGTAGTCATCCAATTATATTTGGATTTGTAGAAATTGGATTTAGTGCGTAAAATTTTACTCACATAAATTTGAAAAGTCATGTAATTATCATTATTTAGGGCGTTACCTCTAGGGCTATTTGCGGTGTAGAAATTGGTGGCGGGAATGCCATCATCTACAG
>JBEGMB010000090.1:0-3895 GCA_041183245.1 Bacteroidota bacterium | reverse complement strand
TGCCAAGCTTTGAACCAAATTTGATGAGCAACTTGGAACTGTCGGTTCTGCCGCGCTTGATACAAATACATGCGGTACTTGGAATCGATGTAGTGGTTAAAATAGTTCTCCGGTAATTTTCCCTTAAAAAGGGCAACGTGATTATCACGTAAGTCTTGAACGGCTGAAATATACTGTCCCACTTCTTTGAGACGGATTTTTTTCATGCCTTGAACCACAGTACCTTGCTCGTGAATGTGTTGAATCACCGTATATTCTTCCATTTGATATACGGGATATTGTGCCGCAATTCGTAACCAAAGGTGGGTGTCTTCCCATAATCTGAAGCGCACATCAAATCGTACATTTTCAAGAATGTAACGGTGCACACAAACCTGGGATGGGATTAAAAATTTGCTGCCGATTTCTAGTAAAATACGGTTATTAAGATTTAAAAATTCTTTTCGTTTGCCAGCTTCTTCTTGTTGTGTGGTTATTCCTGTGGCGATTAAGCTAGGGGAAGGTTTGATATCCTCGATGAATTTAGCTAATTCCCAAAGATGATAAGGTTGGTATTCATCATCGCTGTCAAGGAAACAAATCCACGTACCGGAGGCGTTATCAATGCCCTTGTTACGTGCAGCGCTGCGTTCGGAATTGTTTTGAAAGACATATTTGATTCTCGGGTCGTTAAAGCTTTTTACGACATTTTGTGTGTTGTCGGTGGAACCATCGTCGATGACGACCAATTCCCAATCTTGATACGTTTGCTTAATTACACTTCCGATGCTACTTGGCAAAAATTGTTCACGATTATGACATGGCAGTACGATGGAAAACATATTGCGAGTTATTTACGAATTAAAATGGCAAGCGTGTCCATCGTATCGAGGTATATTTTGTATCCATGCTGCCCTAAACTTGAATTTATTTCGCGATGAATGTCATAAGTTAGATGAGCGTGTTCGAAAATCAGGTAATCAGGTTTATAAGACTTAAAGTCTATTGATTCAATGATATCTTTTTCAAACCCTTCAACATCAATGAGCACAAGGGTTCGTTGCTTATTTTTCAATTCATATTTATCAATAATATATTGAAATGGCTTTCCTTGAACGGTTTCTTTACGCAATTCAAATTCACTAAAATGTCTCAAAACACCTTTATTCATGTGCATGGAGGCGATGAGTGAATTTCCTTTGGTTAATTCTTCATTGGGGCTAAATAAATCGACCAACATTTCTTCTTTCGTAATTGCAATATTTTCAAAATAAATATTTTCACGTCCAAGAAAATTGGATTGAAGTTTCATAAAAACGGATTTCTGCGGCTCAATATATACTCCACTCCACTTTTTCTTTATTACAGCTTGATAAATTGGATCAAAATCAACACCATCGTTTGCCCCAATTTCAACAAAAAAAACATCCTCGGGTAGTTTATCAACAAATTTGGTTAATAAATTTTGAAATATTGGAAGCCTTTGAAGTGCAGTTTCAATGCGACTTTTAACCCTCCATCTTAGTAATCCTATCATTTTATTTTTCCAATGTTAATTTGTTCAAACAGGCTTTCAATTTGATGAATGTCAACAATATAATCGGCAGATTGCGGATTATTTCCATTGAATTCCTCATTATAAATACGGTAATAAAAATTATTCGTTTCTAATGCCATTAAAGCGTACATATTCATTGGCCAATCAGAATTAAATAGCTCTATTACTGTGGCTCCTGAAACAGCAAGCATATTGGTTAAGCAGGCACCATGTTGGGCAAAAATAACCGAACTCTCTGAGAAGAGATTATATTGGCTTTCTGCGCTATATTCTTCAAGTTCAATGTATTCAAAACCATATTGTAAAAGCACTTCAAACAGGGCAAGCTCATTGCATATTTTTCTGGATTTAGCCTTGTTTCTCGATATATATATTCTTCGCGTCAAAGGTTTTATCAGTACAATTTTATTAACGACTGTTTTCAAAATTCGCGTAGAAAGCCTTGAGTTGAATCCTAAATACTTCGTACCTAAAAAGTCACAAAACACATATTTTTCAAATGAAAGGTATGGACTATCGATTTCGATGATTCGATCCGTTTTTATTTTATACAATTCAATAACATCTCTTTGCCATTGATTTTGAAATTTATTGGTGTAAACGAAGAGGTTCTCATAATTCGATAACAGATGAATCACCCTAGCCAAAAATTCTACATGGAAATGCCAATAGTTTGTCGGCGCATGCACAAACGTCCCTTCAGCGATACGATAAGGAGCCTTAAAAAAATTCAAATTATAGAAAAATTTATAATGAATCGGATCCTTACCCATGTAGGTGTTCAAGTATAGTTTTTTCGTTGAATCCATGATTGATCCATTTTCAACAAAAACATGTATGTCGGTTAAATGATAAATGTTCGTTTCGGGGTTGGTGACTTCGTGTAATTCTAATTCAATCCTATCCTCTAATATGACACTTAACGTTACTTGCTCAACCTCTAAATCATGGATGGTAGAATATTTATCTTTTGTTTCTAAATACCCATAGGTCTTGGGTAAATTCCTGTGGAGTTTATTTAATATTGACCACCTTCTAAAAAAAAACAACAGAAATCTTCTCATAAATAACCATTCTACTGTTTACTTAACTTAAACCGTAAACAACGGCGGAGATGAAACAGAACACTCCGATAAAACGTCCAGCCCTGAAATGGATTCTTTAGAACCGTTTTCCAAACTGCTTGCCAGCCTTTCTTGGGACGTCCATTCCAGAAAAAACGAAAGGGATCAAACCAAGCGGCGTTCCACAAATGAACCGCATACGTATTTTCGGTCCGAAAACTCATTGGGTCTTTCGTATCGGCCTGCTCGAAGGGCATTGGACAAAAATAGTCGAAAGGGTAAATAACATTGCTGCCTACCCGTTGCGTTGATTTATTGGCCTGATCAAAACCAAGAGCCCTAAACACGGGCTGAATTTCAAGCGGAATTTCTCGGTATTCAACATCGGATTTATTCATGTATAGATCGAGGCATGACTTTACGGTCGGATGATTTTTGACGGCACCGATAACTACCGGCTCGATCATGCCGTTATTGGCCCTACCCCAAAAAGCTTGTTCATTCAACAAATCACCTAAGGACTTTATTGCGAGCATGTCCGTGTCCAAATAAACCCCCCCCTGTTCATACAAAATTCTTAATCTGGCGTAATCGGATAAAAAAGCCCATTGTTGCTCGCGCATGGCTTTATGGGCAAACTCACAGTCCATGGGTGTATTGGTTAAATCCCATTGGATGATCTCAAAATCCGGCATTACTTTTTCCCAAGAATCGATACATTGCCGGATGTTCTCAGGAAAAGGATCGTTGCTGAACCAGAAATAGTGAATTTTTTTGGGAATCATGTTAGCGGTACTTGAGTACATTTTTTAGGTAGAGCCCAAGAAATCCGAAACGCCAAGCGTTGATTAGCAACTCAAGCCTCTCGGATAAAGTAAATCTTGTTTCCTTATTTCTATGGAAATAGCGGTATAAATAGGTTTCCACGGTCAAGTTAAGGGGAAGGTTATGTTGCCTCAAAATCCGAAGAATATACTTCAATTCCGTGAAACTGTTTTTGGTCGTACTTAACCGAACATTGGAAGCATGTTGGCGGAAATAGTTTAGACTTAGGGCACTATATGAAATCAAGGAGGCACTCATTAAAAGGTTTAACCAAAAATACCAATCCCCTACCAGTTTCAACTTTCCCATTGTCGAGAACATATTCGGATCCTTAACCTGTTCAATTACTAAAGATTTTTTAAATAAGACTGCACTAGCATTGGGGATAAAATTATCCCTAAGCATCCATTGCAATAAAAATTCCCGGGTATTCGTGGTAAAGTTGTGCGAAAAGAATGGATAAGAATCT
>JBEGMB010000089.1:0-3178 GCA_041183245.1 Bacteroidota bacterium | reverse complement strand
GCTTAGACCATTACTCTTTTCTTTCGCTATTCTCGTTGCCCAAATAAGCGTTGGACAATGCCCGCAAGTTTTTGACTTTGAGGGTAATTCCACGAGCTCGCCCTACTGGTACGATTGTAATGGAGGTACCTACGAATTCAGTCTTCAATCTCCCAATAATTGGAATGACATCACCATTAACTGGGGAGATGGTACGAGTATTTCCACACTCAACAACTGGACCGCTGGCACACCCATCAATCATACCTATGCCGCTGCGGTGGACACATTTGTCGTCACCATAACAAATACGACAGGTTGTTTGATAACGGGAGTAGTGGTTATGGAACAAGCAGCCTCCGCTTCCATACAGATTCCAGTGGGAGGAGTTACACAAGGATGCGCTCCGCAATTAATGAGCTTTGTGAACAGTTCCACCAACGTTTCGCAGACCACCGTCTTTCATTGGGATTTTGGAGACAACACCGCTGATTTGACCTTCGATGCGAGTAATTTAAATGCTGTTATCAATCACACCTATCAACCCGGATCGGTCAGCTGCGAAACCATTGTTACTTTAACAGCTGAGAATTATTGCAACGCCATCCAAGGTGGTGAATCCGTTGCTACATTCAATCCCATAAGGGTTTGGGATACCGATCTGCCCAATATAACCGTTCCCAATACCACCCTTTGTTTTCCAGAGACTACTTTTAATTTTACCAATAACGGAATCAAAAATTGCTTCACGCAAGGAAACATTTTTCAACGTCAAGAAAAATGGATATTCGGAGATTACTGGGGTACGGGAATTCAAGAAACGGGTTGGATTCCTTTTCCTCCCAACCTACCGCAAAGTGTTACTTTTCCTGGATTAGGTGATTACACGGTTACCGTTTTAGACAGCAATTATTGTGGCATAGAGGAAGATCAAATAACGGTTCACATCGTCAACCCACCAACCGCCAGTTTTACTGTTAGTCAAGATACGGTTTGCGTAGGACAAAACATTCAATTCACCCCTTCTGCCACCGGGGCCAATCAACACTTTTGGAATTTTACCGGAAATTGGACTCCTGCTGATGGAGGCGTCATGAATTTTAGTTTCAATACACCTGGCACCTACACGGTTTCTTATCGGGCCGTTCAATCCCTTTCTCCGACATCATGCGCAGACACCGCGTCGAGAACCATTGTCGTTTTGGCGGCACCGACCACCCAAATAACCACCCCGCTTACATCGGCTTGCGACTCCTTGCACGTGACGTTGTCTCAAAGTTCAACCGGAAATCCTGTTCAATATTCTTGGACTTTACTGAATGGCCAAACCTTCAGTGGAATTAATCCACCCGCATTTGACATCACCACTGCTGGCAATTATACGATAAGCTTACAGGTGACGGCGTCTAATGGTTGTTCTGCGACAGACTCCCAATTGCTGCAGGTGATCAGCACACCCAGCGCCCAATTTACGAGCAGCGGCGTTTGTCAAGGAAGCAGCATTCAATTTATTAATACGAGCGGTGGTGCTAATATTCCTTCCCAATGGAATTTTGGAGATGGTACTAGTTCAAATGCTTCATCCCCCTCGCATGTTTTTCCAACTGCCGGAACTTTTGGCGTGCAGCTGATTGCAGGTATTACGGGATGTCAAGATACTATCGTGGACTCTATTTTCATCGCGCCTTTACCTACCATTAATTTTTCCGCTTCAGAGACAGCGGGGTGTACCCCTTTGGGTGTGGTTTTCTCGAACAACAGTTCAGGGGTTGTCTCTCAAACATGGACATTCGGCGATAATTCATCGAGCAATCTCAACTCGCCGTCTCATATTTTTTCCACAACTCTTGGAAACATCAGTCAATATACGGTGACGTTGAACGGGATCAGCACAGAAGGATGTAGTGCCAGCGCCTCGCAAACCATCACGGTTTCATCGGGTGCATCTGCTGCTTTTACTGATGCCAATAACATTCCCGAATGCAGTCCTCACAACAGCGCATTCATTAACAACTCCCAATCCGCCACTCAGTATTTATGGGACTTCGGTGATGGTAACACTTCTAGTGCTGTTTCTCCTAATCACACTTACGAAAACAACACCAACGTGGTGCAATTTTATAATGTATCGTTGATTGCTTATTCTCCTGGCGGCTGTAACGACACTACTGCGCAAACAGTGGTGGTTTTTCCGGCAGCGAACTTCAATTTAGATTTAACAACCTACTCGGGCTGTAGTCCGGTTCATGTGAGCATGCCGCTCATTCCAGGGGTTGCGAGTTATTCATGGGATTTTGGTGATGGTGCTACTTCCACAGCGGCACTGCCCTCCCATACTTTCGAAACTGCTGCACTTGCAGATACTTTTCTTGTGAGCTTTTCTGGAACAACGGTTTTCGGATGTTTGGGCGCTGCATCAACCGAAATCATCGTTTTAGGAAGTCCTCACTCTGATTTTTTAATGGATGAAAATAGCAGTTGTGAACCTGCAGAAATTGTCTTCAATAACAACAGTAGTCAGGCAGAATCTTATCAATGGAATTTTAATGATGGTAGCACAAGCAACACCAACGACAGTATATTTAATCACACTTTCACTGCCATAGGTGATTTTGTTACCCAATACACCATCGAGTTGATTGCTATTGCTAGTAATGGATGTTCCGATACCAGCTCGGCTCCATTCACTTTATATCCGCAGTCCATTGCCCAATTCAATCCATCGTTAACCGAGGGCTGTGCGCCCTTCAATTGCCTTTTTCAAAATACTTCAACGGGTGCTACTTTATTTAATTGGCAACTCGGTGACGGCAATAATAGTAATAGCATCAGCCCCAGTCATACCTATCAGAATTTAATTACGCAAGACTCCACCTATCAAGTAACATTGGTAGCCAATAATGCTTTTGGCTGTGCCGACACCCAATCCACATTCATACAAGTGCACCGAACACCCGTTGCTTATTTCGATATGATCGACACGACCGGCTGTTATCCCATGACCATCACCTTTGATAATGGATCAGTTGGAGCGGATAGTTATAGCTGGAATTACGGCACTGGGGAAACGAGCATAAACGGAGAAGATATCCATCAGCATAATTTTTTCAATCTTACCAACGTGGCCGTGACCAATGCGGTTGTATTGGCCGCTATCACATCCGAAGGATGTTACAGCACTTACACCATGCCTGTAACA
>JBEGMB010000088.1:0-3606 GCA_041183245.1 Bacteroidota bacterium | reverse complement strand
ATTGATATAAGTGCAGAATCTGATGCCTTACACCCTAATGAATCAGTGCCAGTAACCGATAAATATCCCGTTTGTTTCACATATATGGATTTACCTGATTTTCCAGTACTCCACAGATATGATTTAAATCCAGGAGAGGCTGAAATTTGAATACTATCTATTCCACAATTTTTTATTGTGTCTTTTTGTCCAATTTGAATACTTGGTGAAAATATGGAAATTGTCGTCGTATCAGAACATTGATTCAACCCATCTGAAACTCTTACCCAAACTTTATTTTTACCTGAAGTGCTGTACTTAATACTTGATGTGGTATCACCAGTGCTCCATTTTGTTGTTACAGGATTAGTTAGATATCGAATTATAACAATTCCACTTCCACCAGCGCCGCCAGCGTATCCACCTGCACCTCCACCTCCTCCACCTCCACGTGTATTAACCCCATTTCCACCCGCTCTATAGTAGTTACTAGCATCTCCTCCGCCACCATTAATCTGTGCAAGTCCATCTATTCCTCCAGCACCGCCACCACCGTAGACAATGGATTTACCGGTAAAATCGGAGGAAAAACCATCGCCACCTTTTCCTCCTTGCTTTGCACCACCGCCTGAAGCATTGTATCCGTTTCCACCGGCGCCGGCACCACCACCTGTATTAAAAGTAAATCCACCATTAGTGCCTCCAGAATATTTCTTATTACTTCCACCAGTTGTTGTAGAGAAACTTGGACCAGACCCTCCCCAAGCCGTATCTTTAAATATTGAACTAAACCCTCCATTACCTCCCGAACCAGAATTAAAAGGACCAGCTGTACCACCTCGGCCAACTTTCAAGTTGTATACACCGGATTGAGGATTAAATGAGCCAAATACAATGTTGCCTCCAGCACCACCTGCTCCATAGTTAACACTTGCCTTACCTCCAGAGCCACCAGCGCCACCACCTAATATCAAATAATCTAACTTTTGGGACTCGGGATTTGTAATTTGAATTGAGGAATCATTATAAAAAATATGATACGTATATATTCCGGAAACAAAACTATGCGTAGAGTTGATTTTAATAGAACTAAGGCTTGTATTTTTCACGGAGAGAACCGAAAATCCACCTTTACAAACGACAGTATCGATTGGGTTAATTTTCGGATTCAAAATTGACACTACAATCGTATCCTTCCAAATACATCCTGAGGAATCTGTCTGTGAGCATTCATAAATTCCTGATTTTTTTATTGTAATGGTTTGATTTGTGCTACTAATATTCCAAGAGTAGCTCTTCATTTTTGCAGATGCCGAAACCCTAATACTATCCTTGTTACATATTGAAATATCATCGCCTAAAAATCGATTTTTCACCAATTGTAGCATGTCAATTAAATCAAGCTGACCATTTGTTGAAATTCCATCCTTTACTTTGGCGGGGACTAGAGAGTTTGTACTGGACCCGATAGCCAATTGACCAACATCATTAAACCCGCAAGAAAATACTAACCCCGAATTGAGCACAGCAAATGACTGTGCCCCACCAGCAGCGATATTTGATATTTTATTCAAGGTATCATCACCTAAATAAGTAGCGCCAACATACGATCCCTTCAATACTCTTTTGGGCGTTAAGAAACTAGTCGTTGTAGAATTCAATCCCAATTGACCATTGGCATTCAATCCAACCGAAAATAAATTACCATTCTCAGTCAACATCAATTTAAAATGATTTCCATTTACGACTTGAATGACCCGATTTCCAATTTTATCTCCAATAAAACTGATTCCAGAATAATCACCTTTATCTGTGTTTACTGGTATTTTTTGATCTGTTGTTGAGTTACAGCCCAATTGACCATAGTCATTTTTGCCCCAACCAAGAACTCTACCATTAGATAATACACAACTACTAAACGCCCCTCCGGCCGAGATATTAGTTATACTAATTTTAGGATTATCTCCAATATATTTCGTCCCATCATAAGAGCCTTTTAATGCAATTATTGGCTCTGTTCTATCTGTTAAGGTATTATCTCCAAGTTGCCCATTTGAATTCGAACCCCATGCATACAATAAACCATCGGCTGATTGAGCAATACAGAAATTATCTCCTGCTTCAATCTGAACAATTGGATTATTTAGTTGATCTCCCAAATAAATCGTACCGCTATATGTGCCTTTTCTTACTTTGACAGGAATTTTTTTACCAGTCAAAGAATTATCGCCTAACTGACCGAAAGTGTTACGTCCCCATGAGTATACTAATCCTTGTTTATCAACAACGGCAATAAATTCCTCACCACAAGAAATTTCGACAATTGGATTATTATTATTATCTCCGATATATTTAGTACCTACATATTCACCCATTAATACTCTCACTGGTGTTATTTGACTCGTTGTAGAATTTATTCCTAGTTGCCCATAGGTATTGTCTCCAAAAGAGTATAAGGTACCATCTAAAGCTAAAGCTAGTGTATAACCTGCGCCAGATCCCACTGAGATTATAGGATTTCTCGGGTTGTCACCTAAATATTTACAGCCATCGTATTCCCCTTTCAGCACTTTGATTGGTACATTTTTTGACGTTTTAGAATTATCCCCCAACTGCCCCGCGGAATTATCTCCTACAGCATACACAATGCCGTTATCCCCAAGAAAGACATTATGGCTGGAACTTTCAGATTCACCAAAATTCGACCCCGTTGTTAGAAGTTGATCTTCACCGTAATATGTTTTACTTGATGTTTTCACCTTTACACGATAGTGATATAGCTTACCGCTCAGTAGATTTTCGACTTGCTTACTGTAGTATCCGTTGGAACAACTCTGACTTATCGTCTCTACAAACGCAGATTGCCCATAATTAGTGGTTAATCCATATTCAAATGAAAGGGTAGCTGTATCCAAATATGGATTAACTAGTGTACTTAAAATAGCAGATTTGTATGTAACTTTCTTGGCCGGAACAGCTTTTATTTCAGGATCTACATTTTTGCCTAAAAAAAGCAAATTAATTTCGCAAGAATTTAGCTCTCTATTCCACAATCCAACTTCATCAATTTTGCCTTTGAAATAGTGATTATTAAAATAGTAGTTACCTAACCGTGAATTCGACCCATTCATTGAATAATATGAATATATATTCTCATATTTTGTTGATATTAATTTACCGTCGCAATAAAGGCTCATTTTCCCTTGACTAATATCGTATGTCAACGCAATGTGATACCATTGATTCGGCTTAATCTTGTGTTTAATATCTATATCCGTTGAACAATTGCAATTGAGAACATTGATGCCAATTGTAGAATCACTGCCGATGGTTATATAACCATTAGGCTTCGGTGCAATTATGAATACATATCCACCTGAACCACCCCATAAAATCCAAGCTGACATTGTAAGTCCTTTTGAAGCATTCAATTTGCTTGAAATACCGCCTAATTCAATGTAATCATCAACGCCATCAAATGAATAACTTTCATTGGAGATATTATTTCTGTCAGTACTCAGGGTTGCACCATTCACTGTGTTTGAATTTGCATTTGCACTGACATCTTTTGAGTTTCCACTAAAAGGCATCCATGCAATTAAATCAGTCTTGGGGACGTAATTTGGC
>JBEGMB010000087.1:0-4838 GCA_041183245.1 Bacteroidota bacterium | reverse complement strand
TTTGTAATTGTATTCTATATACTGTTGCCATAATTTACTTTGTTTACTGTTTATTTTGTAGCTATTTTGTCTAACTGTTCGTTGTTCAATGTTACGCTTGTTTTCATGTTGTTTTGTGTTTGTGGTTTATCTTCTGTGGTTGCTATCATCCAGTCTTTTATGGTGTAATTTCTAAGAATAAAATCATCAATTTCTCTTCCTAGAAGTTCATTTAAAAGTGTTGTAGAACATCCTATTTTCCACCAAAATCCAGTTTCAGAGTACTCCCAGTCAGGCATAGCCTTTAATTCTTGTTCGTTCCAAATACGTTTCATAGTAACAATGTTAGTTCGTTAAATTTTTTACTTACTCTACTCAATGTGTGAGCCGGCAACTCATCTTCTGGCCCAACAGCTTCTAGCTGAACTAGGCAATGCGCAAAAGATACTTCAGGAAATATAATCATGTACCTAATCAGGTAGCTCATTATTTCCCCATTGTAGATCTCAGTTCCCATACTTTTTTTGAAATTTTATAAGCGTTCATCGTAAAATCCTTATAGTGATTAGCTTTTTCCTCGTGGATAGCCTTTGTCAATTGATTGTGAGGCGGCATTTCCTTGAATCCGTTCCTCACGATATGTCCTAACTCATGCGAAACATTCTCCAGGAGCTCTTCAAATTCACACGACTTATCCAAGTATAGGAATATGAGGTTTGGATTCACAACAGCGAAGCTAATCATGTTTCCTTCGCTTATTCCTTTGTATCTATCCCAGTAATCAATTGGTATTTTCCCTAGTGGTTTGTATGGTATGCTCGCGAAATCACCTGGTGTTTTACACAAATGAATTTCGGTGTCATACATCTCGAATGACAATGTATGCTCAAATTTATTATTCTTTCTTCCATCAAATTTTTCCATAACTAAAACGGAGCCTCTTCTGCTGGCTCACCTGTTAATGGGTTAATAACTTCTATTCTTTGTTTTGACATAAATCTTCGCGCTCCCTCTTCCTCATCTTCATCCAATACGGGAGGCGGCAATTCCATGCCTTTATTATTTTTGTCGAAAGCATCTAACTGCTCAGGAGTAGTGGCTGGAACCCAAAGATTATCTCTAAACCATGTCTCTAAAGGGTCAATCCTCGATATCTTATATCTTCCGGTCTCACTATCGAAATGCAATCTAATCGGATTCTCTTTTGTAGTTGGTCGACCAACAGCCTCTTGAAATTTAACCTTCTCGATATGTATCTCAGAAATGTAGTAAACATCCTCCTTCTTAGTATTTCTGTAAACGGATATCCCGTTGTCAGCTCTATTATGGAAGATATTTCCTCCTGTGATATCAGCAAGCTCAACTACCTTTTGTCTAGTTCCCTGCTCCTCGTGCACCTCTTTTTCTCGTGAGGCGCCAGTATGAGGGTGAGCCGTAAGAATGAACTTAAGATTGTACTTTCTTTTGAAAATCCTGATTTTAGTCAGCATTTCTTGGTAGTACTCATCTAAATTTTGTCCTGGCCGTCTCACATGAGATAAATCATTCAATGGATCTACCACACATGCATGAACACCTTTCTTTTTAACAACCTGCTTGAATATTTCTAGAATCTTATCCATGGTCGCCATCTCTTCTCCAAAGTCAATGATAGTAAAGTGCTCTTCAATGAACTTATTGGCTAGCTTCCACTCAGCTTCAAGTATTCTTCTTCTGTGCTTCTGGTCGAACTTCTTTCCTGTGAGTATTTCGATAAGTGTTTTGTGGATTTCGCCTGTAGGATAGTTCTCAGGCATAAACAACACCCACTTCCATCCTTGCAAACATGAGTTCAATAAGCATAACCACATCGTAAAATATGATTTACCGTGATTCGCTATACCTGTGATTATGTCTAGTTCTCCAAGTTTCTGTCTGTAATGCTTGTCCCACTCCGGTATTCCAATTTCATATCCTTTAGAAATTCCGTTTCTAAAAATAAACTCCAGATGTTCGTTGATATCTTTCGATGATACAACACCTGGTATTTCACATTCCTTAGCGTTTTCTACACAGTCCTTCACGTACTGAATGCCGTGCTTTACCATTGCTTCATTCGCATCTTTGCAATCGCCGAAGTCAACTAATGAGCAATTTTCGGCACCGAATCTTCTTAGTAATTCAAATCGAAGCTTCATTCCTGGTAAATCGCCGTCCGTACATAAAACCCATTTAGTGATATGCTTTATACTTTCAAACGAATTATCAATGTACTCAAGGTTTATCGGTCTATCTGTATCGAACTCTCCGGTCTCTTTATATCTTTCCTTTTCCTTCTCTGAAATCGCAACTCCATTAGGAACAGAGACAACCGACTTGAATCCACATTGGGATAATGTGAGCGCGTCAATTTCACCTTCGCAGATGTATGCCGTCTCACTTCCTTTTAGGTTGTCCAGCCCGTATAGAATCAACTCTGCACCAGCCTCCATGCGAAATTGCTTGTCCATAGTTCTGTACTTCGCATTAATGACTTTTCCATCTCTCTTGTAAGGGAAGGCCACGCATCTTTGTTTTGCTCCAGACTGCGGGAAATACTGTTCTGATACTTGGATGCCCCAATCCACAAGAACCTTCTGTAGAAGTCCTCTTTTTGACTCAAACCACTTCAAAGCTCCTTCGCTTAGTTGTGTTAGGTTTTCTGTGACCGGCAGCTTGTAGTTTTTCTTCACAAACTCATCTACTCTTTGCGATTCTTTTGACTTGTCGTATGATATAGCAAAACAATGGTTACATTTAGCAACCCCTTTTTGCATGTTTACCGAGAGCGGTTTGGTTCCTTTCTTTTTTCGGTCCTTAGAGCAAATCGGACACTCGATTGAGTTCTCCCCTGAAGACTTGCACTTCGTTGTGTCGATTAAACTCCAATCAAATATCTCTGCCATAATTTTTTGTTTTTAAAACCAGTTTGCGAAATAAGTACGACCTAATTCTCTTAATTTTTTTTCTAGTAAATCCTGAACAGTGCCTTCGATATCCCCAAGATAACATGCTGTACCTAGTTCTTTTTTTGTTTTTCCAAAATGCTCTATGCAAAACTCATCTGGTAGATCGTAGTATGTGCAGGTCATGTAGTCCTTAGTCGGTGTGAGCGGCAATCCTTCGTAATCTAACCAAGTTTTAGAGTTCAGGTACGTTAGTGGATGTTTTCTGAATTTAACATCCGGCGTATCTTTGATGTATTGTGCCAGAGTGTTCTTAATTTTTAATTTTTCGGCTGAGGTTAGCTTATTGAATTTTTCCTCGGCTTTAAATCTAGATTCTTTTTTACCATACTGCCGCCAAAAATCCTCAAAAGGAAAAATCTCAGCGTCAGCGGAAGATATATTTTCTTTATTGTTATTTTCTTTATTGTTATTTTCAATACTTGTTACTTTAGGTAGACAATCTGTCTCGCGGCGGGTAGACAACTTGTCTAGCGGGTTTTGGACAACTTGTCTAGCGGGTTTTGGACAACTTGTCCCTCGGCTCAGGTACCTTAATGTGCCGTCTTTCGTTGTGGAATATGTCGCCGAAATAAAGTTCTTTTCAATCATTGTGTTTATCGCCCTAGAAACTGTTCTTTCGGATATTCCTAGGTTTATTGAAAAGTGCTCGTTACTAGCCCAACAAGTAGAATCTTTTGCTAGATTGCTAATCTCAACTAGAATAAGTTTTTCTGTAGGGGAAAGTTCAGTGGACTTCAGTATCTCCGATGGAATCCATAGTCCAACGAAGTCTCTTACGACTTTATTATTTTCCATAACTAAAAGAGAATACCCCTCGGAAACAGGCTTATCATCAACTCAATAAAGGAGGGATGCAGTTTCGTTGGGGTATTAATGTTTTTAAAATTATTCATATTAAATTGATTGATAAGCGAGACAAATCTATAAAAAATTCCCGACTCACAAAATATTTAATTAAAAAACCCAGGCATTAGGGACGCCTGGGTAGTGCTTAAACTTACGCTCCGAACGAGCAGGAAGGAAATCAAATATAAAAATTATTTAATTCGCTACCATTTTAGAACGGAAGATCTGATTCTTCTTCTTTAGAAACCGCAGAATCAGTACTAGGTATTCCTTGCAAGAACTCTGATTTAGAGGCGTTTCCATTTAATCTTTCGATAAGAGGATTGATAATTTCCTTAATCAAAAAATCGTCAAGCTTATTTCTTTTAGTCAACAACACTTTGGTGTCGTCATCCGGGTCCATTACTTTTGTTTTCATGGCATTCAACTCTTTAAAGTCGTACTTCCATTTCGTTTCCTTCCCGTCCAACTTAACGCCGATTGTTTTGAATCCTTTCTTGTTAACGAAAACAGAGATTTCAATTTTTTCGAACAACTCCTCTGAAGCTATTGAATTTAAAAGACTTGTAAGCATATCGTGGAATCCAATATCCAAAATATAAGTGGTGTCCTCAGCGTCATCTACAATGTATAATTTTAAAGACCTTCCTTTTTTTGATTCTTTTGCTCCTGGCGGAGTGTACTCAAAATCTTTCACTTCTAACTTGTGAAGTCTGCCGCTCACATTCTTGTAGTTCCCTAAAGAAACATACTTGTCACCTTGCTTCTCTGTCATCTCAAGAAAAACCTCTTTGCTTTCTTGTTTTAATCCTTGAATTTTCAAAAATCTCATCTTACTTGTTGATGAGCCTGAACCATTTCCTACTCCCATAATTACTTATTTAAAATTTATACTAATTTACTGAATTTTTTCGAAAATATGAACACCATTAAAGTGTCCGTAATACTTGCCAAATAAGGAAATATCGTCAATTAGCATGGTCGAAACCATGTAGAACGATTTTACTTCTGAACCACTTGCGGTAG
>JBEGMB010000086.1:0-3388 GCA_041183245.1 Bacteroidota bacterium | reverse complement strand
CTCATAGGCTCCCATGTCAACTCGCTCCCCCTGAATTCGCTGCGCGCCCGTAATATCAGTGGTCAAATTCACCATATTTACAATGTCATTACTGCCAGCATCAACTCCGGGCGAACACGGTTCAATCCGATAGTCATCATGAACAACATCAATAAAGAGAGGGTCAGTCTCAGAAATATTATGGCTTCCAAAAATCGAATAAATATTTGTAGTTAATGAGTCCAGGCTCAACAAACAGTAGTCCACCTGATAACCATCTAATTTGTTAATCATGAAGTCGTTATCGTTAAACAGGTTCCACACGCTAGCGCCCGGTTGCCAGATTATGCAATTATTCAAATATGTATTTGCAAAGTGATCCACTCCGTTAAATGTCGAGTAATAGCTCTTGTTAAAAAGAATTTCATTATTATCAAAAAAAGTACAATTATTAATGTAGGTGTTGATACCGCCACCACCAAGGGTGCAGAGAGATGAGACTCCGCCTCCATTATCAACAAACAAACAATTCTCAATCTTTGCCTCCATCCTGCTTCCTTCGTCACCTATTGCTACTGTGACTGGAAAGCAAAAATTATCCGGATCTCCCAGTTCTTTATTCCCGAAATACTTACAATTCATTATGTGAACTTTGCTATCACTGCCTTTCCCAGTCTGAATATATAGCTCACGCTGCCAGGTTTTGTGCATGGTCAAAAAGCTGAAAATTGTGTGATAATCGTGTTTTCAATTCGTTTTTCATCTTTTTCTTTTGTAGTTCGTTCAGGAAATTAATAATTGCTTTTTTAAAGCTCTTTGAATCCGGAAAATAGGTGGCTGCCAGAACTTCCGCCTTGACGAACTTCCATAATCGCTCTATGAGATTCAGGTTCGGCGAGTAAGGCGGTAAAAACTCTAATGAAATCCCCAGCCTTTTCGCTGTATCCTTTACCAACCAGCAATGCTGGTAACGAGCATTGTCCAAAAAGATATGGATGGGAAGTCCCGCATATTCTTTGGCTATGCGTTCCAGGAGTTCCACTACCGTCTCGGCTGTGATGTACGTTGTGTTGTAAAGCGCCGTCAGTTCGTGGGTCGTTGCATTGACAGCACCCAAGACATTAAGACGAAACCTCCCGGGCGATGTTTTGACAAACATCCGCTCAAAACACCAAACGATTGAGACAAAAGCTGCCAGCACAAAGTGTACACTGTCCATAAAGAGCACATGACACTCTCCCTTTTGTGCTTTATGCAGTAAGGGTTGAATGACTTCATCGTGGTAATGCCGCTGTTTGACGGGGTCTGCCTTTGAGGGTATCTGTCCTGTCTTGCGGGGTTTCATGCCCAGGCGATGGAGATATTGCCTGATACGTCCCAGGCTGCGCTCAATACGAACAAGCTTTTTGATACGTTCGGCGGCTTCCTTGACACTTCGGGGCGGATCTGCCCGGAAAGAGGCTTCCAGTTTCGCGTTGTGCCTGTCCAACTTACTCTTTGGCTTGTGGTAGTTCAGGACTCGTAGTCCCTCAAGGCCGGATTCCTCGTACAAATTAAGGTAGTTACCAACGGTATTGCGGCAACACCCGATAACATTGGCTATTTCCTCGTGCATGAATCCAAAGGACTTCATCCGAATGCACATCATTCTCTTTTGAACAATTGGGTCGGGATGATGAAACATTTCGTATCTTGCAGCGTCCGCATCGGCGTCGCTGATGTGTACAGCGTGGAGTGGCATTTGATTTAAGTTTGCAATCTCAAATCTACGATGCCGCTCCATTTTTATTTATTTCTTATGCCCAAAACTTGGCGACGCGAAGTATAACTACTATGGGAAGAATAGGTCAAGTTTTTAAGGAATTGGCAACCAAAAATATCAATGGTAAATTTGCTTTTACTTTTTCCATTAAATCCAAATGCACCTCCATAACCATTGGTTGCAACATTCTGTTTAAAATTACAATTTATCAAAGACGCATGGAACGGGGGTATACTAAAAGATGGGATCCCGGCATCCCAATAAAACACCCCACCCCCTTCGGTGGCTGTATTTCCTTTAAATTCACAAGAATCTAACTTAAGGGTTGCACCTACAAACTCCTCATAACCTGAAGCAAAATACAAGCCTCCTCCAAGCGAAGAGGTGGAGGTGTCTTTTTCAAACGTACAGTTCTTGAATACAAATTCGTTCTCGGCGCTGCTGACAAACACTCCGCCACCTTCAAGTGTACTCTTGTTACCTATGAAAGTACATCGTTCAACTATAAACGGACTATTGGCCAATGAAGGTCCAATTTTAGCCATGCCCCCACCATAAAGGCTCACACGGTTAAATATAAACTGGCAATTTTTAACCACAGGGTTGACATAATTCTCTGCGTCAATTTCTCTAATAATGGCTAAGCCCCCACCAATAGAAGCGCGATTATTTACAAATTTAATGTTCTGAATAACAGGACATGTATTGAGAATATCTGCCGATGCGCCAATGTATACCCCGGCACCTTTTGATTGACTGGAACCGAGAGCATTCCCTCGTTCTATTACAAAGCCATCCAAAATGGTTGTGCTATCCAAACCTTCACCATAAACCACATTAAATGTATTATCCAGTATCGTTGGAGCGCCGATTTCACCTGACAGCCTGGTTTCGTTAGACTCAAAATCGCGCTGATTCAGGTTTGTTTCATTACCCTGAAATCCTCCATATAATTTTACACCATTCTTCAAAACAAATGAAATGGTGCGATCTGCTGATGTAGTCGGCAAATAAGTGCCTTTGGCAACCCAGATAATATCGGTACTTAGAGCGACCGCTAAAGCGTCTTGTAAATCAGAAAATGCATTTGCCCATGAGTTTCCAAGATTTTGCCCACCAGCTACATTTTGATTGACATAAATTATTCTTTGAGCAGACAAGCACAAAGATTGAATTAACAAGAGTAATGCGGTAAAAAACTTCATGAGTAATTTAAAGTCAAAAGTAATTTCCGAACTGAAAGGAATTGGGTAAAAGGATAAACTATAAGATTTATCAGATGTATGTTTTCTGTCCTTATCATATTCATCACTTAATAAACTCGATCCTTGCTGAACATTTAGCTGAAAATTACTACGCTGCGAAGATACAGGCCTGTGTCCACCAAACAAGAGATATGCCAAAATATTTTTTCGATAGAAAGAATAAATTCCATTTTTTATACTATGTTTGAACATACAGGGGGCGGGAAGCGATGGGTGTTTGGTCAGGGTGATATGGTTCTATAAACAGAACAAAGCGTACCTGACATTCATTTAAGCGAGAATTACTCAAAACGGCTGTACCCCCCGATCAACACCACCTTTTTTTCCGGCTCCTTTTGGAGAGCCCTTACTGCAGGCTCGGCTCAACCTGTAGCGCTGCGAT
>JBEGMB010000085.1:0-3681 GCA_041183245.1 Bacteroidota bacterium | reverse complement strand
GCTCTATTGTTATGCGCGCAATAATCTCACCTGCAACTGAACCAGTTGTAAAGCCAGAATCAAGCACCAATAATCGGCCGGTTTTATTTACTGATTCTACAACCATATCCCAATCAAGAGGTTTAATACTTCGCAAATCAACAACTTCACATGAAATGCCTTTCTGTTGTAGATAATTTGCTGCATGTAATGCTTCAATCGTCATATAAGACATAGCTACCAATGTGATATCAATTCCGGTTTTAACTAATTTAGCTTTGCCTATTGGAATCCTAAAGTCGCCTTGAGGTACTTCTCCAACAGCATTATGCAACCAGCGATGCTCTAGAAAAATTACTGGGTTTGGATCAAATATAGCACTAAGTAACAACCCTTTAGCATCCTCTGGCGTCGTTGGCATAACAACTTTTAAACCAGGAATATGAGAAAACCAAGCCTGAAGATTTTGAGAGTGCGTAGGCCCCTGACCCCAGCCACGCCCAATAATCAGACGAATAGTGATAGGGACTGAATTTTGCCCTCCAAACATGTAGTACCATTTTGCTGCACCATTGACAAGCTGATCCATAGCCAAAAGAAAAAAATCAACACGTTGATGTGTTACTACCGATTTAATACCATTTAAAGCTGCACCTATTGCTATGCCTGTCATCGCATTCTCTGAGGTGGGCGTGTCAAATACGCGCTTTGGTCCAAAACGAGCTTCTAACTTTTCTGTGGTGCCAAACACCGCTTTAGGATCGGTAACTCCCAAACCATAACAAATCACAGACTCATCTATTTGCATAGCCAGATGCAAAGCTTCATTGATTGCGGCTGCATAATTCTTTTGCGTCATATTAAAGATTGTTAGATTGCGTATAGATTTTCATAAGCCTCATTCTGAGGAGGAAATGGTGATTTTTCTGAAAAATCAAATGCAGTTTCTACTTCTGAATTAATCAATAACTTAATTTCATCAATTTGTTTGCAAGAATCCGAATCTGCCTGAGATAAACTTTTTTCTAGTATTAAAAGAGGATCTTTAGCCTGCCACTCTAAAAATTCTTCCCGTGTGCGATAACCTATATCGTTATCGAAAGCATGACCGCAATGCTCTCGCCATCTGTAGGTAGAAAATTCAAGGAAATAGGGGCCATGACCGGCACGCACTTCATTAAACGCCCTTTCCATTAATTGTTTTGAGTTTAGTAGGTCGCTACCCTGTCCAGTTCCCGTCTTAATCCCCATAGCTTCTACCATTTTTGCAATACTTCTTCCATTGGGCTGTCGAACAGAAAGCGGACTATAAACGGAATATAAATTATTTTCACAAATAAATAGAACCGGCAAATTTCTAACGGCTGCAAAATTGATCGACTCATAAAAAACACCTTCCTCGATCGCGCCATCCCCTAGAAAAATACAGCTTATTTGATCGGTACCTTTAAGTTCTATAGATAAAGCCAAACCAACTCCTACTGGAATACTGTTACCTACAATTGCTGAAGTACCCATAAAATTTACATTGCGGTCTATAAGGTGCATGGAACCCCCTTTACCTTTCGAACAGCCTGAAGCTTTACCATAAAGCTCAGCAATCATGGTATTTAAATTACCACCTTTTGCTAAATAATGGGCATGACCACGATGAGTACTCACAGCAAAATCTTTTTGATTAACGGTTATAGCAAAGATAGCAGGAATAGATTCTTGGCCGATTGATAAATGCACCGGGCATCGCATTTTTCCTTCTGGATAATGATGAGCAATTGCTTCTTCAATAGCTCTAATACGATACATATGTCTAAAAAGATTAAGTGAATTATTCAAGGTTTAAATGCTTATGGAATGAACCAAAAATAATCGCCGCTATATCCAATTTCTTTAAAGAAAATAACCCATTCATCCACGGACATTATTGTTTTTGCAGTAAGATTCCACGCGTACATACGCTCTTTTTCTTTTTCATTTCTATATGCATCAACCGTAATAAATGATTTTCCCCGGCTTACACGTTCAATTTCCTGTAAAGCCTTCCCACACTCTTCACGCTCCAAATTATGTATCGTGTTAATTGAAATAACTACATCGAATGAGTTATTTTCAAATGGAAGATTTATAGCATTTGCAATCTGAACATGAGGCTTCATATCATCTATTGCATTTTCAATAGCATATTCTGAAATATCGACACCTTTAACAGTAATTCCAGGAATTAATTCTGCCAGATCATGCAACATAAATCCTTTAGCACAACCAACATCCAATAAGGAGCTATTTGACGATAAGCTCCAATAGTCTTTAAAAGTTGGTATAACAGGTTGCCAGAATCGAGGCATATAATTAAAACCACCATATCCATGATTTCTATTGCCATCAAAAAAATCACGTCCAAATTGCCTCGCAATAGCTCGATCCGATTCAGTCTTTGAAGCAACGCGCTCTTCCAAATTGCGTTTTGTTTTTGGATAATTAATTAGCAAATCTACTTCTTTGCCCATCTGTTACTCCTAAATTTTTTTAAGCTTTATGTTGATAATTAAATGGTAGTGCTTTTAAAATTTCTAAATTATTCTTAACCCAAACAATACATTCATCCAACCCCTTGTCGAGATTTATAGAATCTTTCCAACCAAGTTCGGTTCGAAGCTTTGAACTGTCTAAATGATATGCAGCATCTTTACCAGCACGCTCGCCTATGTACTCAACATGATTTTCAAATTTTACATTTAATTTAAAACATATATGCTCAACTAAGTCACGAATCGAAATAACTTCTTCCGTTGAAATATGATACGTTTCTCCATTTTGACCTTTTTGCATAATTTGCCAGGTTGCATTTGATACATCATTCATATGAATAAAAGAACGTGTTGACACGCCGGCCCCATGAAGCTGTAACTTACGACCCAATAAAATATATAGTATTGTTCTAGGAATAATGCGATATAACTGCTGCCCTGGGCCATAAACGTTTGCGGCGCGAGTTGTTACTACAGGGAAATTATAGGTCGCTTGAAAAGTACGCAAACTCATATCTGCAGCCGCTCTTGAAACAGCATATGGAGTACTTGGATTGAAATGATGATTTTCGGTAACAAACCCATTGCAGCTTCCATAAACTTCTGGCGTTGAAATATGCACATACCGCTTTAAAAAATCGCATTTTCTTAATTCATCATGGAATTTAACGGTGGAGACAACATTGGTCATAAACCAGTCAGCTGGATTAATCCAACTCTCAGCCACCATACTTTGTGAAGCAAAATTTACTATATAGTCAGATTTAACGTCTCGGATAAGACTTATAATTTTTACCAGATCTTTATTGAGGTCTAAAGAGTGAAAAGTAAAATTTTTGTGGGCGCTCCATTTGTAAGGCAAAAATACATCTTCTAACTCATTTGAACGGCTAAGTCCAATAACATTAGCATTCTGTTTTAAACAAAAATCAATAAACGTAGCACCAGAAAATGAATTGCTTCCGACAACAACTATAGTGTTCATTATTGTTTTGGATTGGTATTAGATCGATTAACAAATAACCATTGCATCAGCATATGCCCAACAATAACCTGTAAATCTTCTGCGATTTGCATATCATTTACAGGAAAATGAATAGGGACATCAGCAAGTTTTTTGCATTTACCTCCATCGAATCCCAAGATCGCATAAGATTTAATACTCATTGTTTTAGCT
>JBEGMB010000084.1:0-2862 GCA_041183245.1 Bacteroidota bacterium | reverse complement strand
CCACATGGATGGACATAGTTTCGATAGCATGCGTGAGGTTTTCGCCACCATAGATTCAAATAAGTCAAACGGAATGCCTAAAATGATCATCATGAAAACTGAAATGGGGAAAGGGGTAGATTTTATGATGGGTACTCACAAATGGCATGGCTCTGCGCCTAATGACGAACAATTAGCTACTGCTTTAGCTCAGTTACCAGAAACTTTAGGAGATTATTAATCAGTGAAGGGAATAACTTTTTTTGTTTTTATCTTTTATTTCTCAACGGTCTTTGGGCAATTGAACCCAACCACGCGCATTCTTTTTATTCTTGATGCTTCGAACAGTATGAATTCCTCTTGGGGTTCACAAACGCGGATTCAAGCCGCACGAGAGGTGCTAAATCAGGAGTTAGAAGCGCTTCGCAATGTGCCAAATACTGAAATCGCATTAAGAATTTATGGGCATCAAACCCCGTTCAATAATTTAGAGCAAGATTGCAACGATACAAAATTAGAAGTCCCATTTGGCATCAATAACCTGGAACAAATAAAACTGAAGATAAAGACCGTTGAGGCTAAAGGTGCTACTCCAATTGCACGATCCCTTGAGGCTGCTGCCGGAGATTTTCCAGACACCCTTGCTAGAAACATCATTATTTTAATTACGGACGGCCTAGAATCATGCGATAATGATCCCTGCATCATTGCAAAAAAACTAAAAACAAAAGGTGTAAAAGTTACTCCATTCGTTATTGGTTTGGGGATGGATATGTCTTACCTAGATAAATTCAGTTGTATCGGGACCTATTCTGATGCGGAGGACAAAGAATCTTTCCGAAATGTATTTAAGAATATTTTAAATACGGTGTTAGAAAAGACAAGTGTTCAAGTAAATTTAAACGATATTACTGGTAAACCAACAGAGACCAACGTAACCATGTTTTTCTATGAAGCAGGAACTGCAAATTTAAAATACACGTTTGTTCATACCTTAAATCGGTTCGGAAATCCTGATACGCTCTATTTAGATCCTGCAATAGCCTATGATTTAAAAGTAAACACAACTCCGACCCTATTAAAAACAGGCATCACATTGAAAAAGCACGTGCATAATACCATCAGTGTTTCCGCTCCTCAAGGCTTTATACGATTGACTTCAATGAAAAGTAACTTCAATCCAAACTTTGAAATGCGCGTAATGCCAAAAGGAGATAGCAAAACGCTGCTTGCTCAATTCTATAATGATGTTTATAAGTATTTGACTGGAACCTATGAAGTTGAGATTTTAACCATTCCTCGCATATACAAGACGGTGGAAGTCACCCAATCTTCAGTTTCTACGATTTCTATTGATGCACCAGGAGAATTAGCCTACACGTTTAATAAGCCACTTGTTGCGCAACTTTTTCTACAAGATAAATTAGGGTTTTGGAATGGCATTTATACCTTTTCTGATTCATCAACCGCTGGAAAAATATTAATACAACCCGGCACTTACAAAATGGTTTATAGAACTAAAGACATGAAATCGAGTGGGTATACGCATGAAAAAATCATTACGATTTCAAGTAATAAAACGAGTACATTAAACATTAACTAAAGAACACATGGCACTTAAGACATTTGGTAATAAAGATACACGCTCTGGGTTTGGAGAAGGCTTGCGAATATTAGGAGAGACTAACCCGGACGTTGTAGCATTGTGTGCAGACCTTACGGGGTCATTAAAAATGGATGCTTTTCAGAAAAACCATCCCGATCGCTTTTTTCAAATTGGAATCGCCGAAGCAAACATGATTGGAATTGCAGCGGGAATGACTATTGGTGGTAAAATTCCGTTTACCGGAACCTTTGCCAATTTTTCTACGTCACGCGTCTATGACCAAATTCGTCAAAGTGTGGCGTATTCTCGTAAAAATGTAAAAATTTGTGCTTCTCATGCGGGGTTAACGCTTGGTGAGGATGGAGCAACCCACCAGGTATTAGAGGATATCGGTATGATGAGAATGCTTCCGAACATGACGGTTGTTGTTCCTGCAGATTACAACCAAACCCTTCAAGCTACCTTAGCCATTGCGGCATGGGATGGACCTGTATATTTGCGTTTCGGAAGACCATCCGTTCCAATTTTTACACCGGAAGATGCGGTCTTTCAAATCGGAAAAGCTGACCTGTTGGTTCAAGGTACTGATGTAACGATTATCGCATGCGGACACATGGTTTGGAAAGCCCTAGAGGCTCAAGTACAGTTAGCAGAGAAAGGAATTTCTGCTGAGGTGATTAATATGCATACGATTAAACCATTAGATACCGAAGCTATTTTGAGTTCTGTTGCAAAAACGGGCTGCGTTGTGACAGCGGAAGAACATATGATGAATGGTGGCCTTGGTGATGCCGTCGCTCAAGTACTGTCTAAAAACAGTCCGGCTCCGCAAGAATTTGTTGCAGTTAAAGATACGTTTGGCGAAAGTGGCACACCCAATGAATTGTTAAAAAAATATCACCTTGAAACAACGGATATCGTCCTTGCTGCAGAACGTGTGCTTGCGAGAAAACACTGATAACAAGCTAGATTTTCTTAGGTTCTAGTAAGCCTTCCTGCCCCGAATTTTTTTCTTCGATAGAATGTGGTTAAATTCGTTGTCCTAAATTTAATCGAATTCGTCGCCTATGGTATTTTCAAGTTTGACTTTTCTATACTTGTTTCTACCCTTGAGTCTTTTATTTCATTATTCGACTAAGAACGACCTTTACCGAAATATTTTTCTCACGATTTTTTCCCTGGTGTTTTATGCGTGGGCAGAACCCATGTGGATTTTTCTAATGGTTTTTACCGCATTATTTGATTATTCCACCGGACTTTACATTGAAAAAAAACGG
>JBEGMB010000083.1:0-4088 GCA_041183245.1 Bacteroidota bacterium | reverse complement strand
GGTTCACATTTCCCACTTTATTCAACTGCTCTTATATGCCTTGCTTGGCATCATTTTATTCAGCACCTTGAATACCTTGTTTGGCCCTTCAAAGCATGGTATAGCGTTCGTAATTACCTTGCTATTTCTTAGCTTACCCATTCACAGTGAGGTCGTTAATAGTTTAAAAAATCGAGATGAATTGCTCAGCATGTTGTTCTCTTTACTAGCCTTGCGTTCCGCACTTCGGTTTGTCGATTCACGAAAATGGAAATCATTACTCTTTACGTTGCTATATTTGCTTTTGGCTTTGTTGAGTAAAAAAACGGCCATGCCCATGTTGGTGATAATTCCCATTGCCCTTGTATTCTTTCGATCCTTTTCATGGAAATCTGTAGCTTATATATCCGCATCGCTACTCGGAGCTCGGATCGTTTTTGGATTATTAAAAAAGGGATTAATTGAAACTGATAAAATTCGAGAATTTTCCATCGTTGAAAATCCAGCGTTTGAATACAGCTTCACTCAGCGCATCCCCCTATTCTTTGAGTCCGTGATTTGGTATATTAAACAGAGCATCCTACCCTTGGATTTACAATGCTATTATGGCATGGGGGCACTTACCGTTTCCCCAGCATTCAACCTTGCAACACTCATTAGCGCTATAACACTATTAATCACCTTAGGTTTTATCCTATGGTCTGTTGTAAAAAAGACTCACACCGAAATGAGTTTTGGGCTGGTATTCTTCTTTCTGGCCATCGTTGGCGCTTGTAATTTAATCTTTCCCATGGTTGGAATTGTTGGTGAACGCTTAGCATTTACTGCGAGCCTGGGGCTATGTATCACTATTGTCTTTCTATTGAACCAATTCTCCACAATCAAAGGAAAAATTGCCACCCTGCTTTTCATCGCATTCAGCATATACAGTTTAAGTATGGTATTTATTCGGAACGGCGCATGGAGCAATCGCTTGAGTCTTTATGAATCCGATAGCTCAACCACAAAATCCGCTAAAGTTCAAGCTTTGCTTGGACAAGAATTACAGTATCAAATCAATCAATCTTGGAACGATGTCCAGTCAGAAAACCAAGAAGCAATCTACAGCCAAGTAACTAGGGCCAAACAAGCTTATGAGAACGCGATCCACACGTTTCCGAATTATTACAAAATCAAAAGCAATTTAGCCGCCATTGAATCTTCTTTCTTGTGTGATGAGCAGGCGTCATCCGCCTTACTTAACGAACTTACCAAGAAACAACCTGATTATCAGGAAGCATGGGAAAACCTCTTAGTTTCACGGTTAAAGACCTACATTGTTTGGAAACGAAACGAAAGGTTCTTAACCGATAAATCACTGAAAAATTCTGCAATTCACACGATTGATTCCCTTTCAAGTTTATGCGTTTTAGGCTTACTTAGTCAATTCGAAGAACGGGGAAAATTGTTTTTAGCCGATGGATTAAATCCAACTTCGATTGCTCAACTTAGTGCTTATGCTGCGGGACAGGCAACATGGAACAAGACCTTAGCCGAATTAAATCCTTCATACACCAAGCAAGTTAATCAGCGATTAATGGAATTATATACAGGAAAAAAAGCGAGTTATAACATCGTGGATGATTTCCGTAAAAACGCCGTGGGTCACTTTGTCGCGCCTGACCGTTTTGTGACTATTTCTGACTCCTTAATCGATGAAATTATTGCGACAAAAGCAGTTATCGAAAAGAAATTCCCAAACTCCAAGGTGGAGGAACTCACGGATACCTACCTCATAAATGCGCTCCGCTACGAAGCAATTATAGCAATCCACAAACATCAAATCAAAACAGGAAAAGGTAAGGCTAAAGACTTTGTACAAATTGGAAATTCATATGTGAACCTGGGTGAAAAAGTAAAGGCCATACGTGCATTCAATCGGGCGATTAGCTCCTTACGCAAAATGAATAATCAAGCGGTGAATGAAGAAATAGTACGCATAGAATCTTACATTCAAAAAATTAATAATCAATAGTTTACATTAAATAACTTGAATCGATTATTCATTATAGGAATCGGGCGGTCCGGGTCGACGTTACTTTCCAAAACACTCGGAAGCCATCCCGATTGCTTGGATAATCCTGAAATTCCCTTGTTCTCTTTTTTTTATAAGTTACTTCAAAATAATCGGTTCAATTCAAAAAGAAATCACTTGGTTGTGCGCTTTATAAACGCCATGAAGCGAAGGCATCCAGGTCATCCATGGCAAATTCAACCTGAAGCAATAGCAAAGATTCCAGGAGAATTGGACTATTTCAGTTACATGAACCAACTTTCGACCTTATTCACAAGCGATTCTACGTCCGAGAAGATCACTCAAGGTGCGCAGTGGATCATCGATAAGAATCCTGTAAACACCTTACATGCACATCATTTTCTTAAGGAATACCCACAAACTAAAGCCATTTTTCTGGTACGTGATCCGCGAGCGAATGTAGCTTCACGCATCCAAAGCGTTAATTCGGTTCATGGCCGTAATAACCATTGGATCTTAAATGCTATCCGATGGAAACGATATAACCGCCATTATTACCACCTCAAGCGTGATTATTCGTCGCAAATTTATTTATTACGGTATGAACAGTTTGTCATGCATCCGCAGCAGACAATCGATGAACTCTGTGCGTTTCTCGGATTGAGCCCGATGAAAATTGACGAAGTCGCAACGCTGAACTCAAACGGCTACAATAAAGCCAATGCCCGCTTAAACAAAAAATACGTTGATTTAAATCAACCAATAAGCTCAAGAGCTGTGGAACAATGGCGTGAGGTACTCGATCTTCGACAACAGGAATCCATAGAATCGATCTGCCGAAATGAAATGCCTAATTTTGGCTATGAATTCGAAACGGATGCTACAGTATACGTTCCTTTAACCTTGCAAATCATAGCATTTTGGTATGACCTCAAAGAAAAATTGCTTTTTCACCTACCCTTGTCCTTAAAATTGAAACGACTTGAATAAGCATCACCATATCATTGGCATTGGTCGTTCAGGTACCACCTTATTGCAAAGCATGTTGAATGCACAGCCTGAGGTGTGGGCAGGACCGGAGAATTATTTTATTCCATTTTTCTATCATGCATGGAAAAATAAAACCGAATTCAATAGCGAGGAGTTAGCATTGGCCGCGCGTTTCCATAAGGCCTTTGGAATACTGCAACCCTATGTTGGGTTTACGTTTGATGAGGACTCCTTTGAATCGAATAAGGAAATCACGTCTTATGAAGAACTAATTATTCACACATACCGTTCATTTGTGGATACGCTTGCCCCCACAAAAGATGCAGTTCATTTCATTAACAAGAATCCGCTTCACTCCTACTACCTCGACGCCCTAACTGCCATCAACCCAAACTCAAAGTACATATGGATGATGCGCGACTACCGGGCCAATGTGAATTCTAGGAAAAATAGTGTCCATTTAAAATCCACGAGCGCATACTATAATTCATTGCGCTGGATTCAATTTGAACAACGCATTGCGTCCTTTCAAAAACAGCATCCAAATCACGTACTAATTGTACGTTATGAAGACCTCGTTCAAGCCCCAGACCACTGGTTAATCAAGGTGTGTGAGTTTCTTGAAATATCAGTAAAATTGGAAACGCAAGAGGCCTTGGCGCCATATCAAGCCTTATTTCAACGCGAAGTAAAAACCCAATACGAACAAGCCGAGCGCATGAAAAAACGCTTTGGTGATTTATCCAAACCTATACATACAGCCGCAGTTGAATCGTGGAAAGCAGGATTAAGTACTCAGGAAATTGAGGTGTGCGAAGTGATTGCTGGGAAACGGGGAAGCACCTATGGCTATCACACCACATTGACAATTCCTATTGCCAAACGGTGTTGGATACTAGCCTTAACCATACCCTATGCTGTTAAAATAAGCCTGGAACGAGCAAAAGATGCGCTGTTTAATCGCTTACCTATTCGTCTAAAAGTTATTTATTTTGAGCGTTGGGTGCTACGAATCGACAAAAAACGTAAGAAGCATGTGGCGTAGCGAAGAATTAGATTCCATACCCATTCATTTTATACTTTGTACGGAACGAACGGGGTCCTC
>JBEGMB010000082.1:0-9352 GCA_041183245.1 Bacteroidota bacterium | reverse complement strand
CATATATTCAACGGCCGGTGTTTGTATACTCGGATCAATGTTAGGCATAGATTTTATCTGCTTGTCAATCACGTGGAAGGTGGCGAAACTTCCTTTAATGCTGGCTAAAAAGGTGCTGTCTAAGGTCGCCCTGCGTTTTTGAATAGAATCCGTTGCTCTTCCAATTTGAAACACATTCATCATTTCATATTTGTCTTGGAATATTTCCTCGTCCGATCGCTTCAAACTGAAGCCGGTAACATTCATCTTATAAGTTGCTCGTTCAAAGGTGGAAATACGGTCCGGGTGAGAACTTATTTTTCCAACTAAGGGCATTCCATTGGGACCAATCTCCCCATTTTCCAATTCTAATTCTTCATAGATGGTGCCTTTTTTTAGATCGAAAAACAAATAGTTTCCACTGGTTGAACGGTAGATTTTTGCATATTTTGCCTTAACTGTTTTAAGTACATTAGGCTCTGTGTGGTCGTGAATAATGATATTCGTAAAACTACTGTCTTTTCCTTTGTTGACCTTGATCGCATAACCATCGATTTCGGTTGTATAAACTCCCGGAACGATAAGTGAGGAAAGCTTTGTGTTTTGTATATCATAGATCAGTGAATGCCATTTTAAGTTAGAAACCGGGATGACATAATTGGCGAAGTAAAACGTGAATCCAGCAATGAACAACACAACTACTGTCAAGGGTCGCATAATTCGCACCAGCGAGAATCCATTGGATTTTAATGCCGTTAATTCGTTGTTTTCAGACATGTTTCCAAAGGTCATTAAAGAGGAGAGTAGGATAGCTAGCGGAAGGGCTAAGGGAATTAAGCTGGCGGAAACATAAAAAAGTAGTTCAAGGATTACCCAAATACTTAAGCCTTTACCCATGAGGTCGTCTATGTATACCCAGAAAAATTGCATGATCAGGATGAACATGGAAATAACCAAGGTAATTAGAAAAGGGCCAATGAACGACCGAATACTAAACAGGTATAAGCGTTTCAAAAACTAATTTTTTACAAAAATAGGGCTACTAATTGAATAATTATGCACCGATAAGCCTGCGTAGTTTTTGAAGTTGTTGTTCCCACATTAAGATGCTGCTGTCCTTATCTTCAGCTTCAACAAAATCGGTAATGGTTAACATGATGGCTTGCGTCATAGGATCGAGAGAGTAGGCAAGCTCAAAATAGGTGTCAAGTTCTTCATCAATGTCTGTTTGCCATTGAAAGCGAATGTGATGATTGGCTTTGTGACTGAGCAGTACGGCTTCTTCTTCATAACCGTCCCACATGAAAAAATATTGGCCATTTCGAATATTGACATCGTCCGCAAACCATTCGCTTAACCCTTCTACTGTAGTTAATTTTGAATCCAAAATCTTCGGAGAAGTTTTGAGCAATAGCTCGATTTGAAATTTTTCTTTCATCAGGTTCGAAAAAAGCGTGTTATCTTTGGTTTTATCCTGCAATATACAAATTAATTAATTACCGTTCATGCCTAATTTTCAATCCCTTGGGGGATTTTTTTTTCGATTTCGCGGTCAATTACCTCTCGTTTTTTTAGTCATACTGATTCCTCTAAGTTTTTGGATTAAATACCCTTTGTATCCGGCGGATTCAATGTTCTACGTTCAGGTGACTTCTTCGCTTCTTGTATTTTTGGGTATCGCCATAAGGGCTTTGGTTATTGCGCAAAAAGCTCCTCATACATCGGGTAGAAACCGGCATGAACAAGTAGCCCATTCCTTAAATACCAGCGGTTTGTATTCTGTTACTCAGCATCCCTTATACATGGGGAGTTTTCTCATTTGGATTGGAATATGCATTCGATTCAATAATGTGTTCTTTATTGCTGGGATATTGCTGTTTTCGGTCCTAATGCTTTACATTATCATTAAATCTGAAGTGGAATTTTTAAGAAATAAGTTTGGTGAAGCATATAACAGATGGAGTAGGGCTACACCCGCATTTTATGTAAATCCGCTCAGGTTTAAAGCTTCAGACGGTCCGATGAACGGTATTCGAGTATTGGCGACTGAGTATCCGACATGGGTATCTATTTTGGCAGGCTTGCTGATGATTGATATCATTCAATTCTTTTATTTTGAATTGGATAATGTGGTATTGTATCGAATGGCCGGATGGATTATTGCAGCTTTGTTTGTTGGTTTTGGTGGACGTTTCTTTAAATACGTAGTTGTGCGCCGTTGGCTTAAACGTTCAATTTAAATACTTGTCGCTGTTGTAAAGATCTCCCGAGCGTAATTTCATCCGCATATTGCAATTCTGAACCTATCGAAACACCGCGAGATAAGGTTGTAATCACTAAGCCTTCACGGTCTATTCGCTTAAATAAATAAAAGTTTGTTGTATCGCCTTCCATAGTAGGGCTTAAGGCAAAAATAATTTCGGTGATTTCTGGGTTTTTACTGCGATTTACCAATGAATCTATATTCAAGTCTTGAGGACCAATTCCGTCCATTGGTGATATAATTCCACCCAATACATGATAACGTCCTTTAAATGTTTCCGTACTTTCAATGGCCATGATATCTCTTACATCTTCAACTACACAGATTACATCATTTGCCCTGCGTTCATTGGAGCAAATTGAACAGGTTTCGGTATCGGATATGTTCCCGCAAAGTTGGCATGCGAAGGTCTGTGTCTTGAGTTGAATGAACGCCTCTACGAAGGTTTTAATTTCTTCACCATCCCTTCGATGTAAATGTAATGCAAGTTTCAAAGCAGTTCGTTTTCCAATGCCCGGAAGTGTTGCCAACTGTTCGGTTGCTTGTTCAAGGTATTTAGATGGAATTTGCATGAAACAAATGTAGTTATTTTCGATTCGCTTTGCGTACTTTTGCTTTATGGCCGCCCCACAATTAAATATTAAAAATAAACGCGCCCGATTTGAGTATCATTTAGACGACACCTTCCAAGCAGGTATTGTACTTTCTGGTACTGAAATTAAAAGCATCCGCAATGGTAAGGCAAGTATTTTAGAAGCCTATTGCATCTTTCATGAAGGGGAAGTGTGGATCCGCAACATGTTTGTAAATGAATATGAAAACGGGACTTTCTATAATCATAAGCCACGCGCAGATCGAAAACTTTTATTAAACAAAAAGGAAATTAATCGCGTTGAGAAATTTCTAAAGGTAAAGGGAAATACAATGATTCCTCTTAAGTTGTTTTTGTCAGATAAGGGTTGGGTTAAAATAGAAATCGCTTGCGCCGTAGGTAAGAAATTACACGACAAACGCCACGACCTTAAAATGAAAGATGATCAACGAGAAATGGATCGCGCCTTGAAGCGTTAGTTCTTGATCACTTTATACCCCGGATAATTTTTCTTGTCAAACGCAAATTTTGTGTCTTTAACCTCTGGGTTTGATGTGAATTTGGTTACGGAGTATGTCATAACGGTACCATCATTAGATTTCATAACCGCTTTCTTAAGTTCGTTTTTTGATTTAGAAATATAAATAACAATCGTATTGTAATCTGCCGTTTTTGGATTTTTAGGATACAAATCAATTACATCAACGGTTTCACCACTGATTTTGTCCGTTTTAATGTATTTGTTTTTAAATCCTGTTTCCCATATCGTCATTAACTTCTTCGGATTGATCCCATCTTCATCATCCGAATTATCACTTTCATACACCTCTTTATCTTTTGCAATAATGGTCCACGTTTTAATTCCGTTGCAAATGATGGTATTTTCTCCATAGGTGGCATAATATTTACTGTTTTTCACCCAACCTTTACCTGTGTAATCATCATTTTGCCCCAGTTCTTCATTTTTTATGTTGGCACTGTATTCCAAAGAAAAGGACTTTAATCCCTTCATTTTTTTTGAAAGCTTATTTAGGATTTTCTGAGACTTACTTATCTCAGTTTGCGCATTCGCTTGGTAGCAAGAAATAAACAGCAAAGAAAACAATAGAAATGACTTCATAGTAATATTTTACAGTGCAAATATCAGACATTGTGCCAAATTTATCGCACTAAATTTTAATGAATTGTGAAATTTTAAATTCTGAACCAACCTTTATACGAAGAAAGTACGTTCCTTTTCTCCAGCTTACGGTGTTGAAGGATAGAAAATGTGAACCAGAGTCCAAACTTTCCAAAGCATAATAACATCGTTTTCCCATGAGATCAAATACTTCAATGCTCACTTCGCTTGAATCTCTAAGTATCAAAGCGAATTCCCCGAGTTCTTCCAATGGGTTGGGTGAAATGGGGCTTATAGAAAAATCACCTTCTTCAATAAGTAAACATTCTTCGTTGTTCGTAAGCGTCAGCTCTGGGATTAAATGAACTGTCGATAGATCCACGTTAACACATAGGAAATCTTCTATTTCGTTTTGGGATAACCCCTCTAAGGCTGGACTATTTTCGAACACATAGTAAAAAGCATCGCCAGGCATTATAGTATCTATTAATGAACCACTTAGTCGTGGAATACCTGAAAAAGATAAAAATAAACTCCCGCCTAGAATTGGCAAAGTACCAAGGTTTTGCAGCTCGCAACCTACGATGGCTTGTCCATTTTGACTTCCTAAGTAAAGTTGTTTGACGCCAATATCAAGAATTGCTTCATTAATAGGAATCAAGGTGAGCGTGGTGTCTTGGCATCCGAATGGGTTGCTTGTAATGCTGTAGACTGAAAGAAGTTCTCCAATGAGTGAGTCAGGAATGGTGTAATTAATTGCGTTTGTATCGATATACAAAATCCCATTGACGAGCCAATTGATTTGATTCACACCCGTAGCAGTGGAGTTGAGTTCTAATTCGTCGCCGGCAACACAAATGGCGGGTTCATAAACAAAGCTACTACTAAGTCCTGGATTTACATTGACCTGAATTAAGGTATCGGCTTGACAGCCCATGTTAGAAACGGCGGAAAGTGTTAAAAACTGAATCCCCAAGGTACTAAAGGTGAATTGCCCTTCAATTCCAGTAAATGGATATTGTAAATTGACCAACCAAAAGGTGCTGTCAATGCTTCCACTCGTTATGGTACTTGCACTTGAAAACTCCGTGGGATTGTCTTTACAGGCAGGTGCTATGTTCCAATTTAATTCGGGCATCGGGTGAATTATGACCTCTTGAGTGCTCGTGTCCGCACACCCATTGCCTGCGTAACAAATCAAAGAAACCGAATAGTTCCCGGGGTTAGCGTAAAAACATGGAGTATTAAAGGTTGTAGAATTTGAGCCATTTCCAAAATTCCACAGCACGGATTGAATTCCCGTGCTATCATTGGCAATGCTTGAGTTTACTGGAGTAACTATGGTTTGTTCACAGCTATTATTAATCGCGAAAATCGAATTCGGTGCAGCTGATACGTTGAATGTATATTGTGCCGTGTCAGAACATCCAAAGGTGTTTTGTGCCACCAAGGCAATTTGATTCGATCCGGTTTGACTGAACAGATGACTACCAATACTGTCAGTATCTACAAAACCTCCAAGATAGTCCCAAGCATAGGTGCTGAGTTGATTACCGCTTAGGTCGCTTGCTTGAAAAAAGATAAGCTCATTATTACATGATCCACTGTGTTGTATGTTTAAGGTTGGAGGCACCTGGACATAAAAAGAAAAGGTATCTAACGAACTGCAGTTGTCACTCGCGGTGACCTCGATTGAGCCATAGATCCATCCGGCAGTAGGGAAGACCGTTTGAACCGTGTTTCCGTTTAATTGAATTCCATTGGAAAAGCTCCAAACCTGACTTGTTATCGCAGCAGGCAATGGAACACTCGATTGGTTTGAACCTTGAAACAAGCTATTGGTGCAATTGGTCAGTGGAAGCGATAGGTTTATTGTTGGTGCGGTTCCATTCACATTGACCAGTATGGTGTCTTGCGCAACACATCCATTGAAGTTTGTTGAGGTTAAGGAAATAAACGCCATTCCTGCGTTCGTAATCGGGTAGGTGTTTCCCGAGCTTCCGTTGTTCCATGTGTAAGAGATGGTCTGCTGTGCACCTTGCTGTAACGAAACAACATTTCCAATACACAACGTGGTATCGTTTCCGAGGAAAGTAGTTAAGGGGTATGTGTCAAGTGTGAATGTGGCTTGTTGTGTTGGGGAAGGACATCCACCTGCTCCTGTAACTTGCACGCTGTAGGTTCCAGCTTGAGTAAGGGTTAGTTGATTTGCAGTAGATCCGGTATTCCATAGGTGCGTAAATCCAGCACCCAATCCCGTATTCCATAAAACAGAACTGTTTGAGCAAATCGACGTACTTGGAGGAGGAGCAATCGTCGGAAATTTAATATAAATGGTGTCGGTCCATTTGAATCCGAAGGCATCATTGGCGGAAACCCAATAAGATCCGGATTGGTTTACTGAAATACTGGCGGTGGTTGCGCCGGTACTCCATTGATAATTTGTGTACCCTGCAGGAGCAGTTATGGATTGTGGACAAAATCCATTGCTTATTTCAATGTCACTGCCTAAATTAAATACCGGCGTATATTTGTATTTTAAATAGTTCTTGATTTTTTGAATATCCAAGGAATCGTTGGTGTCTGCAAAGATTATCTCACAAATATTTCCATTTAAAAAAAGTAGTTCGCCATCATCATTTGCATTGTTGTATGCACCGATTAAGAAACGAAAGTTAGATTCAAACGGTAGATTGCTGTTAAAGGAGCTTATGCCTAAGGAGGAATTATTTACATCCAGGTGATTTTTGGCGGTTGTTCGATTCACAAATGCATTGTACAAGGCAAAATTAGTGGTGTTAAAGGCAGAATAATTACTGGTATTGTTATCGCTTTGAAATAGGAACGCTGTATTTGCCCCATCTTTAATAATTCCGTATCTGAAGGTGGCATTAGCTGCTCTTGATTTAGCAAGAAGGGATTGATTACTCGCGGCCATTTTCCCGATTACAAACATTGCACGAGAATTGAATGCAAGGTCAAGGATGTCGCCCCCACTCAATACTTGAGCTCCAGTAAAGCTAATGCTTGGATAACCATTAACTGAATTATTTACTACGATTGGTCTTTTTGCTGCTAAGTTTTGACTCATAACATATGAGTTCGCGCTTAAGTCGGTCCATAGTTGAACTTTATTATTTGCATCCGGGGTAACTCCAGCATCCGCTTTCAGCCATAAACTTGTTGAATTTAAATTAGATGGTGTGAAATAGGTGAATGTGTACGTTGGCGAGCAGATGGAATCATTTGCGGTGTATGCTTTTACACGCCAATAATAGGTCCCTTGCGTAGGAACGAATGAACTCCAAGAGGTAAGGTTAGTCAGCGGAGATTGGGTATAATTACTACTAAAGGTATTGTTGCTTGCGAACTGAACCTGATAGTTTATTACGTTTGGAGCACTGTTCCATTGAAAGTTTACGTTGAAGTTACTAAGATTCGATTGGTTTTTGGGTAAAATACCACTCAAAGGTTGAGCAAAACAGCTTCCTAATCCTGAAGAAAAAATCAGAATTGAGTAAAAGAGTCTTACGTGAAACATTGCATGCATGCTTCCAAAAATAAGAAATAATTGACTAGTTATTGCGCTCTTTGAATACATCTTCAACCATATTGAATATTTACTCGTTCAACGCTAGCATTTCTTAGAATACGGATGGGCTTGGGTACTTCTTGTTTTATAAAGCGTACCTTTGTCTTCATACATTTAGGAGATTGGTAGATGGAATCGTTGCGTAAAATCGAGGTAATTACCCCCAAGCGAGGTGTTTTTGATGTTCGCTTGCACGAATTGTGGGGATACAGAGATTTAATTCTTTTGTTTGTTAGAAGAGATTTTGTTGCACAATATAAACAAACCATACTCGGTCCACTATGGTTTATCATTCAACCCATGCTTACGGCCTTAATGTTTTATGTTGTTTTTGGAATGATTGCTTCAATTCCTACACTGGGTGTGCATCAATTTTTATTTTATTTCACTGGATTAACCGTTTGGGGGTATTTTTCTGAGTGTTTTACTAAAACATCAGGGACCTTCACTGCCAATGCAAATTTATTCGGAAAGGTTTATTTCCCGCGCTTAACCGTTCCAATTTCCATTGTAATTTCTGGATTGTTCAAATTATTAATCCAACTCATAATTCTTATTGTATTGATTAGTCTGTTTAGCTTGAGCGGTCTACAACAGATTTCCATGGATTGGACTATTGTTTTGTTTCCTTTTTACGTGATACTCATGGCATTCATGGGCTTAGGTCTTGGTATCTTATTTTCTGCCTTAACTACAAAGTATCGGGATTTGAGTTTTTTATTGACCTTTGGTGTTCAGTTGTTGATGTATGCGACGCCAATCATTTATCCTTTGTCTTTTACAAACGGTAAAATTCATGACGCCTTAGCCTACAATCCCTTGACTTCAATTTTTGAGAATGTAAGGTATTCGATCTATGGCATTGGTCAATTCGATGCATTCGGCTTACTATATACAGCCGGTTTTACTTTGGTGGTTTTGGTCTTAGGGATTTTAGTTTTTAATCGCATTGAACAGTCCTTTATGGATACCGTATAGTTGGAACGATGGAGATCATTAAGGTAGAACACTTATTTAAACAATATCGACTGGGACAAGTTGGTACGGGGTCCTTAATTCAGGATGTGAATCGTTGGTGGCATAAGGTAAGAGGAAAGGGAGATCCCTATGAGGTAATCACAGAAACAAACGATCGAACCACGCAAGCAAAAGGTGATTTTGTCTGGGCACTTGAAGACATTAATTTTACCGTAAATCAAGGAGAAGTACTTGGTATCATCGGACGGAATGGGGCAGGGAAAAGCTCCTTGTTAAAAATCTTGTCTAAGGTGACTTCGCCAACAAGAGGAAAAATTACGCTAAACGGACGCGTAGCCTCCTTATTAGAGGTTGGAACAGGATTTAATCCCGAGCTTACAGGAAGGGAAAATATTTACTTGAATGGAGCTATTTTGGGGATGACAAAAAAAGAGATTGCTAGAAAATTTGATGAAATTGTTTCCTTCAGTGGCGTTGATAAGTATATAGATACACCTGTTAAACGCTATTCATCGGGAATGTATGTGCGTTTGGCTTTCGCCGTGGCTGCGCATCTTGAACCCGAGATTTTAATTGTAGACGAAGTATTGGCTGTTGGTGATGTTGAGTTTCAAAAAAAATGCATCGGTAAAATGAAAGATGTGGCCAGCAATGGAAGAACGGTGCTTTTTGTGAGTCACAACATGGAGGCTGTTAAGAACCTGTGTTCTCGAGCTCTTCTTATGGAGCATGGTACCATTGTTTCAGAGGGGAGTCCTTCTCAAGTAATAGAAGCTTATCTCAATAACCGAAATAAAGCCGATTGGGGTCATTCTTACACAGAGACAG
>JBEGMB010000081.1:0-12563 GCA_041183245.1 Bacteroidota bacterium | reverse complement strand
ACAGTTTGCACAGATTGAAAATGGTGAACTTACAGCGCCAAATTTTGCCCTGTTGGATGTAAATGGAAAAGCGGTGAAACTTTCAGACTTCCGAGGGGATTTAGTCTTAATTGATTTTTGGGCATCATGGTGTGGGCCTTGTCGCCAAGAAAGTCCGAATATGGTAAAACTCTACAATACCTATAAAAACAAGAACTTTACGATATTATCTGTGTCCCTGGATGAAGATCCAGCCAAATGGAAAGAAGCGATACAGCGTGATGGGTTAGTTTGGAAAACGCATGTCAGCGACTTGCGCGGTTGGAAAAGCGGCATGCCTCAACTCTATGGCTTTGATGGTATTCCATTTACAGTACTCGTAAATCCTGAAGGAAAAATAATTGCTAAGGGACTTCGCGGAGCAGCCTTAGTTCAAAAAATAGAATCTTTTTATACTACGAACCAATGAAACATTTCATCTTAGCTAGTTTTTCGATACTTCTTGTATCCCTTAATTTTGCGCAAACCCCGGTAAAGGTAAGTGGTCAATTCTTGAATGCGCCATCAGACTCTGTGTACATTGCGAAATTTACAGGAAAAGGATATATCAACTACCAAGGTACTAAAGCTGATAAACAAGGGAAATTCACCTTAAAAACGACGGTTCCAGCACCAGATTACTACGTTATTCGTGTAGGTAACATGCATGCCAATATAATCCTAAGGGATAGTAGTGATATCAAAGTATATGGCGACAAAAAGAACTTAAAAGACATTTGCAATTTTGTTGGATCGGATGAATCACAAGCTATGAACCAATTCGCAGTTCGAATGGAACGTTGGAACATGAAAAAAGACTCGGCATATAAGGCAATAAATGCAATCCCAACTACCGATACGGCAAGTCGACGAAAACTAAACGATTACATGACTCGGGAGTATATTTCGTATATGAATGACCGCCAACAATTTGTGGCTAGTAATCAAAATTCAGCCGCATTGATAGTAGCCCTTGTTTCCTTAGATGTTAATAATGAATTTGATGCGTGGGCATCAATCCTAAACCAGATCGTAACCGGTTTCGGACAAAGTCCTACCGTGAAAGAATACGTAACCTATGCAAATAACTTAGCTAAGCAAAAAGAAGAAGAAAAACGACAAGCAGAAAGTGCGGCCTTGTTTGCACCAGGAAAACCAGCGCCGGATTTCGAAGAATTATTGACAGATCGTAAAACAAACCTCAAACTCTCTGACTTAAAAGGATCTTACGTCTTAATCGACTTTTGGGCTTCTTGGTGCGGTCCGTGTAGAAAAGAAAACCCAAATGTGGTAAAGACCTATAATAAGTACAAAGACGACGGATTTACCATTGTTAGTGTAAGTTTGGATACGGATAAACAAAAATGGCTCGGGGCGATTCAAGCCGATGGATTAATTTGGCCAAATCACGTAAGTGATCTGGGGGGGTGGAACAGTAAAGTATCCAGGAAATATAACGTGTCAAGTATTCCATTTACGGTATTAATAGACAAAGAAGGAAATATCGTTCAAACCAACCTTAGAGGACCAGCCTTAGAAAGCAAATTAGCTGAAATTTTTGGCCATTAACCTATGCAAGTCTGTTATTTCGCATCGGATTTTCACTTAGGTGCTCCTACGAAGGAACAGTCTAAGATTCGAGAACTCGCCATTGTTAGGTGGTTAGATTATGCGGCAACCGATGCAACAGACATTTATTTGGTGGGTGACGTATTTGATTTTTGGTTTGAATATGCTGCTGTAATCCCCAAAGGGTTTACCCGATTTTTTGGAAAGCTTGCGGAATTAGCCGACCGCGGCATCCAACTTCATTTTTTTTACGGGAACCACGACATGTGGGTAAAACACTATTTTACCGAAGAATTTGGAATGAAGATTTATGAAAACCCCATCGAATTAACCCTTCATGGCAAGCGTATTTACCTAGGTCATGGCGATGGCTTAGGCCCAGGAGACCGTGGATATAAGCTCATTAAATCATTCTTACGAAGTAAAGTTTGCCAATGGGCGTTTGCTCGGATTCATCCTAATTTCGGGATTGGCTTGGCCAATTTTTTTTCTGGAAAAAGTAGAGAAGGATCTGAACACGAACATCAATTTTTGGGTTTCGATCATGAATGGCTGTACCAATTTGCACAAGGCATGCAACAAAAAGACCCGCACGATTATTACATTTTCGGCCATCGACATTTGCCTTATGCCCTACCCATTGAACAGGGCACGTATTTCAATTTAGGTGAATGGATTCACTATCAAACCTTTATGAAAATTGATTCTGAAATTCCACAATATTTTACGTGGGATGGTCAACGTGCTCATTCTTATGATCCCCCATATGGAAAAGGAAAGTAAAGAGTACTCACTTGAAACCTTGCCAATCCTCGTAGAACAGCTGCAAACCATGCTGAAGGAAACCAAGGTACTTGAATTGCATGGTGAAATGGGCGCTGGAAAAACTACATTAGTTATTGAATTATTGAAAAAAATGGGTGTGCAAGACCCCGAAGGATCGCCAACCTATAGCCTAATTAACGAATACCCGCTCGAAAACGGCTCCAAAATTTACCACATCGATGCCTTTCGCATCAATACGTCGGATGAAGCCTTTGAATTAGGCTTGGACGAATTATTTGAGGAAAATGCGTTCTTTTTTGTAGAATGGGCCGAAAAAATCATTAATTTTCTACCTGAGCGTAGAATTAAACTAACCATAACTACGAATGCTTCGTTAACCAGAACTTATTCTATACCCCATGATCACGGATCCTGAATTACTCAAATCGCTTTTACACCAAGGGGCATTCATGCCGCAGGAGGAAATGCTGGAAATCAAACGAAAAAAAGGTCAACTTTTTATTGGTATTCCGAAAGAAACGTCATTTCAAGAACGCCGTGTAGCCTTAGTTCCGGAAGCTGTCTCACTACTCGTTGCTAACGGTCACCGCGTGATGGTTGAAACTGGAGCTGGGGAAGGAACAAATTTCTCAGACAACGAATACAGTGAAGCGGGAGCTGAAATTTCGTACGACAAAAAAGCAGTTTATTCGTGTGATATCATTTTCAAAGTGGCTCCACCTTCCGAGGAAGAAATTGAATTAATGCCTGGGAATCAAACCTTTATTTCAGCGCTTCAAATTTCAACACAACCAAAAGAAATTTTGCAAAAACTCATGCACAAGAAAACAACCTGTATTGCATGGGATTACATTCGAGATGAAGAGGGCGTATTCTCCGTTGTGCGAACCATGGGTGAAATTGCAGGAAACACTGCGATTCTAGTTGCGGGAGATTTATTGTCTTCGTTTACTCAAGGAAAAGGTATGATGTTGGGGGGCGTTGCTGGTGTTCAGCCAACTGAAGTAGTAATTATTGGCGCAGGCACGGTGGGTGAATTTGCAACCCGAGCAGCGTTAGGACTTGGTGCCTCGGTTAAAGTATTTGATAATTCCGTAGCACGTTTACGTAGACTTCAAATCGCTGTTGGAAATCGGGTATTCACATCTATTATTCAACCCAAGGTATTAGCTAAAGCCATTCGCCGAGCGGATGTGGCGATTGGAGCACTCAGAGCTCCAATGGGAAGAACTCCATGTGTTGTCTCAGAAGAAATGGTGGAACAAATGAAAGAAGGATCTGTGGTAGTTGACGTGAGTATCGACCAAGGTGGATGCTTTGAAACATCCCGAGTTACCAACCACAATGCGCCTACCTTTATTCAGCATGGAGTTGTTCATTATTGTGTTCCAAATATTGCGTCTCGGGTATCTCGAACTGCCTCTTTTGCCCTATCCAATATATTCTCTCCGTTGTTATTAGACATTGGGGAGAAAGGAAGTATAGAAGACATCATTCGCTTCAAGCCTGGCTTTAAGGATGGCGTGTATATGTACAAAGGCGTTTTGACCAATGAAGTACTTGGCCATGTATTCGACCTGAATTACCAACCCATCGATTTATTGCTTCCACGCCTGTGATGATTCCACTTTCGTTTCCTCCCACACCCTTGTCACTTAACAAGGAGGGTGAACAATATAAAGTGCGGTGCCTTATTCGCAAGAAATGGTTAGTTCTTACACCGGAAGAATGGGTCAGGCAACATGTAATTGGGTATTTAATTCACGTTAAAAAAATACCATCCGGTAATATATCCGTTGAAAAAGCCTTGACCTATAACCAGCGATTGAAACGGTGGGATATCGCAACCTTTGACTCGGAGGGGAATCCAAGTATATTAGTTGAATGCAAGCGCACAACCGTGCCCTGTACACCAGAGGTCATGGTCCAAATTAGCGCATATCAAAAAGTTGTTCAAGCTGAAAAACTAATTATAACCAATGGCTTAAGTTGTCATATATACCACGAGGGAATATGGACTGAAGGAGTAGATAAAATCTAAAAGAACTTAATTTAAATTAATACCCCACTGACCTGTTTTCATTTTAGCATATTCTCGACCGATATACGCTAATAAAATGCGCATGGAGTCCATAGCCGCATCCGTTTCTGCAGTGATTTCTTGTTTCCTTAACTTCAATTGCAATTTCATATTCATTGCATGAAGACACACCTCAATGGGATGGGCATTCAATAGGGTAGATTTACTAGCAAATTCCTCAATCGAAGGAAGTGCATTTTCGACCAGTACCTTATATTTCTCGTCGATCATGATTTCAAGTAAGGTCCGATGCAGTAGTGTTAATTCTGCAAACACCTCTTCCAATTCATAGAGATGTCCTTTTTGTGTTTTTCCTGAACGCTTTAACTCCTTGCAGATGTCTTCGTACCAGCGTTCATATTGATGTTGAAACGATGGATTCGGTAATACGGAAGGGATTAGTGAGGTTTTTATTCGCTCAAAATCACAATTCATTGTTCGTACAATGTCTTCAATTTGATACATATAGAGCACGTACTCTATGATGTTCTCTTTTCGTTTTTGTTCTGCAATCAGCATGTTATTTCAAATCTTTTTCGATGTTTGCTTGGTTCTCATTCAAAAACCGAATAAAATCAGAAGTCACGTTCATTTTTTCGTTTATAAAATTCAATTGTCCCCCAGCGCCATGAATTAATAGGATATCAATGTTGTTTTTCTCACTATACATTTTACCAAGGGTTTCAATTTTCTTGGTGATGGCCTCTAATTTCTTTACTGATTCTTCTTCAATTTTTGCAGCTTGGGTTTGCTGATATTGCATTAATTCTTGCTCCATGGTTTGTGCCTTTTGCTGAATCTGCATGATTTCATTTTGAGACAACAAGCCATTACGGGCTTTTTCATCGTTTCTACGCACGTAATCCTCCAACTCTTTACCCCTACGTTTCATTTCCGCTTCAAACAATTTCTGTTTCCGGGTTATCACTTGGTCTTCCTTTTTGTAATAATCAAACCGTTCTTTTAAACTGTCTTGGTGATAATAGGCAATAACCAAACTTTTGTCATAACGGGTAATTACTGTTGGGTTTTTGTCTGCTTCGGCATCCTTTTTTTTAGCATCATTACAAGAGAGTAATAGAAAACCTAAACAACTTGCATAAAATAATTTCATAATTAAGAGTTTATTTAATGAATTTCTCATAATCTGATCGCATCAAAAGGAATCGCTGCAAACAAGAAGACCAAAATTCATGGGATAATTTAGTGTTTAATTCATCTAAGTCCTCTATTTCACTTGTCGGAATTTTAAATACTTGTTCATAGTTATCCAAGGTGATTTTTAATAGATACTTCCCATTGTATTCATGAACTTGAACCAAATAATGACTGTGTGGAATTTCCTTAACTAGACGCATGATACAAAGATAAAAATATCCCTCGTTGCGGTCTAAAAAAATCGGAATGAATACCCTTTTCAAGGTATTTATTTAGAATCATTCTAAAATACCATTTTTGAGGTATTGAATTTGGAAACCCTAGGCAGTTACTTTGCAGAAAAAAAATCATGCGTTTAATCGTACGTTCACTCTTCCTAATTCTTGCGGCAATTCACACAACCTTTGGTCAAGACAACAACAAAATCACGGCTGATGTATTGGTGAGAACGTACCCACTAAATAAAATTACACCCGATTCAATATATGGAATGCGGATCGTAGCCGGTAAAAAGATGGAGGTAATTCTATTAAACGGTCGTGAAATGGATCTATCAACAAATAATTACCGTCAAGTCTTCCGTAAAACCCCTGGAATTTTTGTTTCCGAACATGATCCATCTGGCTTACAAACGAGCATATCAACGCGAGGACTTAGCGCGAATCGATCATGGGAATTCAACATGCGCCAAAATGGCTACGATATAGCGGCTGACCCTTCAGGATATGCTGAGGCATATTACTCGCCTACGCTAGATGCCGTAGCAAATATCGAAGTATTCCGCGGTTCTTCCGCATTACAATATGGATCGCAATTTGGTGGAATGATTAACTACCAATATAAAGACCAACTTGGTGAACGTCCAATAACGTACGAAGGATCCCATACCGCGGGATCGTTTGGATTATTTAATAGTTTCAATGCCATCGGCGGAAAAATTGGAAATTGGACCTATTACGGATTTATGCATCACCGTCAAGCGCAAGGATTCAGGGCAAACAGCGAATACTTCACGAATTCCTATTTCGGAAAAGTTGGATACGGATGGAAACAAGGCAAATTAACCGTTGAATACAACAACAGTTATTATTTAAGCAAGCAAGCAGGTGGACTGCATGACACCATGGCCGCTCAAGCCCCTGACACGTCCCTACGAAACAGAAATTGGTTTGAACTTCCTTGGAAAATGGCCTCGATTCAGTTGAAACATGCGTTTAACAACGGATTGAAATTACATGCTACCGTGAATTACCTTCACGGTAACCGGAACAGTGTGGGCTTCCTAAAAGCTATCAACATTGCAGACACCTTCAATAATACCTTGGGAAGCTACAACCGCAGGGAAGTTGATCGTGATATTTACAATACGCTATCGAGCGAAATCCGAATAAACCAATCCTTTAAGATTGGTAAAAATCAACAGGTTTTTTCGGGAGGATTTCGTTATTGTTTGAGTGATATTCAGCGCCTGCAAAAAGGAATAGGATCTGGCGGAAGTGACTTTGATTTATTAGTAACACCAGATAATACCGGAAAAATATACCAACGCGACCTTGACCTACAAACACAAAATATTGCACTCTTTACCGAAGAGCTGCTTACCATCGGTAAAAAACTCACCCTGGTTCCTGGGTTTAGAGCGGAAACAATACAAGCAAGCATGAGTGGGCGAACAAACCAAGTGCTCGGAGGATACCTTAGCGGAATTCAAAAAAATAGAGTCATTCTACTCGGAGGGCTAAGTGCAAAATATCTTCTCTTGAAAAAACAAACGGCAAATGCAAGTCTTTACGCCAATGCAAACCAGAATTATCGTCCGGTTATGTACAGTGAACTACTTCCATCATCAACTACTGAAATCGTTGATTCGAACCTATCGGATGTGACAGGCTACAGCAGTGAACTCGGAATCAAAGGCAATCGATTGTTTAGAGGAATAAATTTCACTTACGACGTAAATGCATTTTTTATTCGATACAATAACAAGGTAGGAACCCTTCCTCCGATCGATTTTGGAGCATCATATAAAACCAACATAGGAGACTTGGAATCTAAAGGCGTCGAGTTGTTTGCTGAATTGAGCATGTTCAATCCATTCTTCAAGCATTCGAAATTTTCAGAACAACTTAATGTATATGTAAGTGGGACCATTCAAGATGCGCGGTACAAACGATGGAACAATCCTTCAATTGCTGGGAATGAAGCAACATCAATTGTTGGTAAAAAAGCAGAATACGCACCAGAGCAAATCGTTCGTGCTGGTTTAGAGTATAAGGCCGGAATAATTTCCTTTAGCTATCAATATCAATATACGGCGTCATGCTTTTCCGATGCTGTTAATACTGTTACGCCCAATCAGACCGCTACCATTGGTTTAATTCCAGCATACGGCATACATGACCTTGGATTCAGCACCCAATTCTATGAAAACTATCAATTTAAGGCTGGAGTAAACAATTTATTGAACGAAATCATACCGATTCGACGAAGCGGTGGATACCCTGGTCCCGGGTTACTTACCAATCAAGGTCGATCAATTTACTTTACCTTAAGTGTAAAAATTTAAGAAGAAATTACATTAATGGTTTGGCCTACTGATTTTTTTCATAAATTCGGCGTGTAAAAACAATTTTTAAACGTGTCTAACCTGTTATGATCAGTATTTTCGTAGCCAAACTTGATTTTGGTGTCGACAACGCACAATTGCGTTCGCTCTTTGAGCCATACGGAAAAGTTAACAAAGCCACCGTAGCTACCGATAAAGAAACTGGACGCTCTCGTGGCTTCGGGTTTGTAGAGATGGATGATGAATCCGAAGGAACTGCTGCGATTGAAGCCCTCGATGGCTTTTCTGTAAATGGAAGAACAATCGCTGTTAAAAAAGCGGAGGACCGTGGTGACAACCGCAGCCAAGGACCAAGAACAGACGCACCACGAAGAAACGAAGGGTACCAACCTGAAAACAAAAAACCAGCTTCTGAAGGCTTTGTTCCAACCCCATTCGATCCGAATTTATTGGACCCTCGAAAAAAAGTTATCCCTAAGGAAAAAGAAAGAAAACCCGATACAGAATTAGATCGCTCAAAAAAACCTAAAATGGACGCCTATAAAAAAAGCGGAAAAAAAGACAGGTTTTTCGACGATGACGACGAGGATGAATTAACAGGAAGTCTGTTTTCGTTCGATGATGAAGATGACGAAGAGTAAATCCCTTTAAATATAAAATGGCCAATCCGAGATTGGCCATTTTTTGTACCTTTGCATTCATGTCGGAAACTTATTCCCACTTTCTTCAACACCCCGTATTTAAAGTTGTTTCTGAACTATGTTCCCAACAAAATATCCCTGCATTTGTCATTGGTGGATATGTACGTGATGCTTTTTTGGGCAGGCCATGTAAAGACATTGACATCGTAGTAGTTGGTGATGGCCCTGAATTCGCTTCGCTCGTTGCGGCGAAACTTCGGGTGAAAAACCTATCCATTTACAAGCGATACGGTACCGCTCACTTTAGATACAAAGACTTAGATGTTGAATTTGTAGGGGCTCGTAAAGAATCCTATACAGAAGATTCAAGAAAACCATCCACCACTCCTGGAACATTGCGCGATGATCAACTCAGACGTGATTTCACAATAAACGCATTGGCATTCAACCTCAATCAGGAACACTTTGGGGAACTTGAAGACCCATTTAATGGACTTGAGGATTTAGAAAAAGAAATTCTTCGCACGCCTCTAGATCCTTTAATTACTTATTCAGACGACCCACTTCGAATGATGAGAGCCATTCGATTTGCTACTCAACTCGACTTTAAAATTGCCGGACCGTCGTTAGAAGCCATACAAAAGCAACCCGAACGGATAGCGATTGTATCCATGGAACGCATTGCTACGGAACTAAACAAAATCATGAGTTCCGAAAAACCATCCCGTGGATTTTATCTGTTAAAAGCAAGCGGATTACTTCCACATATTTTCCCAGAACTGCTTGCCTTAAGTGGCGTGGAAACCATCAAGGGCCATAGCCACAAAGACAATTTTGATCACACCCTTGAGGTACTGGATAATATTTGTGCGCATACAGACAATCTATGGCTGAGGTGGGCAGCATTATTGCACGACATAGCCAAACCATCAACCAAACGGTATGACCCGCAATCCGGTTGGACCTTTCATGGTCATGAAGAATTAGGCGCTCGAATGGTGCCTAGAATATTCAAAAAATTAAAACTCCCACTCGATGGGAAAATGAAATATGTCCAAAAGCTCGTTCGCCTTCACCTACGGCCAATTGCCTTAGTCAAAGGGTCCGTGACAGATTCTGCCATTCGAAGGTTATTATCTGAAGCCGGTAACGATATTGAGGATTTAATGACACTCTGCAGTGCAGACATTACTTCAAAAAATGAGTTTAAAGTTAAACGATACCGTAAGAATTTCGAATTGGTTGGTGAAAAATTAAAACAAGTAGAAGAAAAAGACCGTATTCGGAATTTTCAACCTCCAGTAAGCGGTGAATACATTATGTCTTATTACGGCATTGGTCCGTGCGCGGAAATTGGGATAATTAAGTCCGCTATAAAAGAAGCAATCCTTGAAGGTAAAATCGAAAATACCTTTGAAGAAGCAGAACAAGAAATGATTGGACTAGCAAACAACCTAGGACTTGTTCCTGTTACGTCTAAATAAATAACTTTGTAAAAAAAAAACATGCCTGGGTTAAAGTTCAGAGTATTATTAGATTCAGACCATAAAGATGAAGTTTTTCGCGACGTGGTAATTTCTAATGAGAGCAATTTTGAAACGTTCTATCACGCCATTATGTCGGCGTTTGAATTTAAGGGTGATCAAATGGCAAGCTTTTATGTATCCAACGACGAATGGGACAAAGGTCATGAAATTAATCTCATGGATATGTCTTATGACGATGATGCATTAGATGCTCCATCCAATGTCATGAACAAAGCCATCTTAAAAGATTTTGTAGAAGAGCCCGACCAAAAGTTCATCCTTGTTTACGATTTCATGCGCATGTGGATTTTTCTGATTGAACTAATAGGTTATGAGGCTGAAAGTCCAAAGGAAGCGCTCACTGTACTTGAGGTTGGAAAAGCACCGAAAGAGAATTCCAAAGAAGCCTTAGAGGAAGACTTTTTTACCAGTGGCGGAGGGTCTGAGATTCAGGGAGATGGAACGGAAGACGATGACTATGGGTTTAATGATTATGACGATGATTACAACGAAGAGGATTTTAGTGATTTTAATGAATTCGAATATTAATGGCCACTCATGATCCAATTGGCTTAGCCATACAAGACTATCTAAAAACAAAAAAACCGGCCGATATTATTGTTACTGCAGATTTATGCGATGATGATATTATTCCGGTTGAAGTACTTTTTAGAACCTTCGAAGAGATGCCTGCATTGGAACAACATGCCATGTCTTTATCTAAAGGCAGAATTCTAGATGTCGGAGCAGGAGCAGGTCCACACAGTATATACCTGAGTGATTTAGGCAACAGCGTTAACGCAATTGATACCTCTCCAGGCGCCGTAAGTTACCTCAAGTCGATGAATATTGATGCCCGTTGCATAGACATCCTCGACCTGAAAGGTGAAACATATGATACCATCCTGTTATTAATGAATGGCATAGGAATAGCCGGAACAAAAGGCAAACTTCCCACCTTTCTAAAGCACCTTAAAACCTTACTAAACCCAGGAGGACAAATCTTGTGTGATTCTTCTGATGTAGCCTTCTTGTATGAAGAAGAAGATGGATCGTATTGGATGGATTTAAACGCGGAATATTACGGGAATTTCAAATTTCAATTACATTATAAAAAAGAATCTACTGAGATTTTTGATTGGTTATATATTGATTACGATAACCTACATGACATTGCAAGTTCCGACGGATTCAAATGTAAACGTATCGAAATCGATGAACATCATTTTTTAGCGCAATTAACCTTGCAATGAATTAAAACACAATGTGTATTTTTACGAACAAATAAAAGCATAACAATGAGTGTACTGGTAAACAAATCGTCTAAAGTTATAGTTCAAGGTTTTACAGGCAGCGAAGGAACCTTCCACGCAGGTCAAATGATTGAATATGGTACTAATGTAGTTGGTGGAGTAACTCCTGGTAAAGGTGGGACAAGCCATTTGGACAGACCAGTATTTAATACAGTAAGTGATGCGGTAACAACTACCGGAGCTGACGTATCAATTATTTTTGTGCCACCAGCCTTTGCAGCTGATGCAATTATGGAAGCTGCTGAAGCGGGAATTAAAGTGATTGTATGTATCACCGAAGGGATTCCCGTGAAAGACATGGTAAACGCCAAAGAATACATCAAAGCATTTGATTGTCGATTGATTGGACCAAATTGCCCAGGAGTAATTACTGCAGGAGAGGCTAAGGTTGGAATTATGCCTGGTTTTGTTTTTAAAACAGGAAAAATTGGAATTGTTTCTAAATCAGGTACCCTTACCTATGAAGCAGCTGACCAGGTAGCGAAAGCCGGCCTTGGTATTACCACAGCCATTGGTATTGGTGGAGACCCAATCATTGGAACCACAACTAAAGAAGCCGTTGAATTATTGATGAACGATCCTGAAACCGAAGGAATTGTAATGATTGGCGAAATTGGTGGGAACTTAGAAGCCATTGCCGCACGTTGGATTAAAGAACATGGAACGAAGCCCGTAGTTGGTTTCATTGCAGGTGAAACTGCTCCAAAAGGACGAACCATGGGTCATGCCGGTGCAATTGTTGGCGGAACGGATGATACAGCGGAAGCAAAAAAACGAATCATGCGCGAATGCGGTATTCATGTGGTAGATTCTCCAGCGCACATCGGTATTAAAATGGCCGAAGTAATGGGTGTAACTGCATAGCAAATAAGATACCTAACATAATTTTGGAATTAATTCCAAAAC
>JBEGMB010000080.1:0-4259 GCA_041183245.1 Bacteroidota bacterium | reverse complement strand
ATTATTTGCCTTTACTTTTGCTGTCATGAGAGTAAAAATGCGCCGCGCACAATTTGTCATTTTGTTCATTGTCCTTGTGCTCTTGTTAATTCCATTTCTTGAACAACTCGATGGGAAAGCCACCTTCAACTGGGGCTTTTTCGATTTTTTAATGGCCTTTCTTCTTTTTTCTTCGCTCGGATTAGGATTAGAATTGGTAATTCATAAAATTCAAAATAGAAGAAGAAAAATCTTGCTCATTTTTTCGATTATTGTGTTGTTTGTTATGCTGTGGGGGGAGTTAGCGGTAGGTCTATTTAATTCTCCGATCGCTGGGGATTAAATTTAAAAAGAAAGCATTAACCTAAAATTTAACAAAAAAATTTACCAGATTAGTTTTCCTGTTTGTGATTGCAGTCCTTGGGATGCCTTAAAAAGGTAAGCACCATTCTCCCAAGCATTAAAATGGAATATTTCTCCGGGCTGCAATTCGGTTTGAAGCAATTTTTGGCCATGGCAAGTATAAATCTCTATACTTATCTTGTTCAAACAAGAATTTTTAATCCCTGGATGTTCTCCATTCGATAGAATATCCACCAATCCTGTTTGAGGAAAGATATCACGAACATTCAAACCTCCTTCAGCACAAAAAACGGTATCATTTTGCTCAGAATTGTTTGAAATTAACGGAATATCAACTGCAATAACGTCGCACGTAACAGGATTCACAGCGAATGGTAAAGTGATTAGATCGTTAACTTCCACTTGCGAAATCGGCCGATCAAAAGCCTGACAATGACCAAGACCATTTTGATCCAAAGACGATATACAACTTCCATCCAAATGTGCTGCGTATGAAAAAACAATTTGTTCGCTAGCACCGAAAGTGTAAAGTGCTGATAAAGGAATAGTAGATAAAGAAGCTTGATAATTAATTAATGGAGAAAATGACTTCGACCATTCAATGTTTCCTCCCGGAACATTCGGATTGAATTTTAATATAAAATATTGACAGATAGGATAAGCAAGGGTATCCGTAATGTTCCCAGTTAGCAACAATTTATTATCTGATGTTTCATGAATTCTATCAAAGGAAATTCCTTGATTTGCAAAAGGGGAACTAAAACGCCACTGATTAATTAAGTTTAAATTAGAGTCAAGTTTTGCAACTATACAATTGCTTTCATAATCCCAGACCCCGCTGTAATCGTTTCCATAGATGAAGTTCACATAATAATCATCAGTAGATGTCAACAGTCTTGAAGCAAGCACTGAATTGTAATTATTAGATGTATGTTGATATTTCATTCCCTTTTTGAATGTTCCATCGTTGTTAGTAACTAACAAATAACCATAATGTTGAATGGTATCTTGAACCGGCCCAATATTAGATCCTCCGCTTACATAACCAGAATTAATTCCTTTATCCAAGGCGTATACGTTTGCATAATTATTTTCAGTAAAAGAATAGTTTTTAGCCCATACTACACTGCCGTCTTTTTTGAATTTTATTAGCCCATGATGAACCGCACATTCTGCAACTAAGGCAACAAAAGAGGTGTCATTTTCATTCGATTCACACAAGGTGTGCAGGGAGTACATTATACCCGTGGTGTTATTGTATCTTTTTGAGTACTGTATTATACCGTTTGCATTATGTCTCGAAATAAAAATAGAAGTGCCATAAACCCCCGACGAAACTATGCTGTTGTCTTCAAGTTCAACACTGTGGGAAAAAACACTCGAACCACTCGCACTGCCGTTGTATTTTGATGACCACAATGGATTGAAATATTCGTCAAAAGTTGACAAAGAAAATGTATTTGAAAGGTAAGCTTTACTGGTCATTACCAAATGCCGATTTCCGCTTAGTTTTTGCATACCCTTCATTGTCGCGGTTGTGTTTACATTAGCGCCAAAATCACCAAATAAATTTTTGTACATCCCTGTTTGAGCTGAAAAAATGCTCCAATTGAAAATTATAATTAGAACCGTAAAATTTTTAATCATACACTAACCTGTTTCTTCGAATTTACGAAAATTTATAAAAAATTCTGTTCATGCCCAATTTTCAACCTTTAATCTTTAATAATATTTCCTATTGATGCTACAAAGTGGGCTTTACAACCTTCTGGCAGTGGCTGTCTTAATGGAGTCATTTCGAATTGAATTCGAGTCCCTCGTTTTAGGAATACTTTTGGCAGGTCACCCGTCTGTTGAATTAATTTTCCTTTATTCAAAATAGTAGATTGAACAAATACATCTTATTTAAAAGATAAGCCGCTAACTTGATCAATTACTTGAATATCTGAAGTAACTTGAATCAAACTATTTGTTCCTGAAATTATACAAACCAATAGCACGAGTAAATTGGGTTTCATTTTTGAAAACCAGTTTTCAAAAATTGCATTGTTCACCAAGTACTTTTCCAAACAAACAGTCGTTTTAGCAATCATCATTCTTTTGTGAATTTTTGAGTGAATTTATTGTATCCTTGTTTAATTGTCACAATGTAAATGCCATTAGGCAAATCCGCAATATCCATGCGATTTTGATTTTGTCCGAGAATTAAAACTTTTCCAAGTAGGTTTCCAATAGAAACTTCGTATGTTTCGTTGTGAGATACATTTACGTTTAATTCTGTCTTAGCTGGATTTGGATATAGCGTAACATTTTTATCAATACCAACATCGTTAAGTCCAATAACACCCGAACACAAACCATGAGTCCCTAATTGATTTCTGAAAGGGCTATTCAACATTGCTGTATGCATTCTTATAGTTTGGTCAGTGGTAAACATATACTTGTACGGATCCCGAGAATAATCCATAAAATTCATATACATTTCTCCATCTGGAGAGTTTGACGGACTACTACACGAACCAACGTTGATTGGATATGCCGAAGGAGTTCCGATATTTTGTGTAGCTGCTGGTGGCGTATCTTGACAATAGTCGGTGGCACAAGCTCCATCACCCCAAATATGTCTGAGCCCTAAATAATGTCCGACCTCATGTGTGAGCGTTCTGCCCTCAACCAATGGTGAACCATATATTCCATTCGGAAATAAATTATTAGAGCCAATTACTTTCGCAAAACACCAAATACCATCGGTAGATTCAGTTGAGTTATTTGGTATTCCAATTAAACCTGTTAAAGGCGGGACGGATGATACTCCTGTGTAATTGAGCGAATCATATTTATCTGTAATCCAAACATTCAGGTATTTCGTTACGTTCCAAACGGTCTGCGGCTTAAGAATATCGTCAAGATAAGACTTCATAGTCGCTTGAGTAGAATAATTACTTGGATTTGGTAAATTCAGAGATAAATAATTAATTCTATTGATTCCGGGTTCGGGCAATAAATTTCCATTTGTATCTTTTGCAGCTAAACAAAATTGAATTCCTACGTCAGCAATTTTAACCCTGCCTAGACTATCGACATTATTAGGAGAAAGTGCTTGGTTGATTGCCCAACTTGTATAAGCAGTGGAAGGATAACTAGAAGAATTAAATCCGTTGCCACTAAAGTCTTGATTTAAAACCGTTATTTGAGAATTGATTTGGTCCTGTGAAATATTAGGAAACGTTCCAATAGTCTGTCCACCATGTATTACATGGAAAATTATTGGAATAGTATAAACGGTGTCGGATTTAATTTGATGATTGTGCCTTTGTTTATACTCATAAATCAAATGCTGAAACTCATTTTCCCACAGATCAGTGGGTATTTCAGCACCACAATTTTGACTTTCTTTTTGAGCATAAATGGTCAGTACAAAAAGCAAAAAGTAAATTGAAATAAGTAGTCTTTTTATCAAAGTTTATATTTTAAAATTTAACGGTTTGCGGATACTCTTCTGTCTGTCAGTGTTTTATTACTTTAATTTTTATGTTATTGTGATTATTTCTTAAAGTTATAAAGTAAATTCCGTTTTGAAGATTTGAAAGATTAATCGACTTACTTGATTGGTCTAATTTGCCAACTTCCAATTGTTGTCCGAGCTGATTAGTTAGAGTGTAAACAAAGCTTTCAGAATTGCTTAGTTCAAAATTGACAATATTACTTGTTGGGTTTGGATAATATTTAATTCCTTTATTGATTGCGTTGTTGTCAATTGAAAGTACAGGATTTGTATTGTAGCTTAAATCAGAAGTATCTAATGCCAATAAAAACCCATCAAAAGAACCAAAACTTGCCGATTTGATAACTCCTTCAGTCATACCGCCAATAAATAGAATACTGTCTTTCAAGTAGCAATAGCCCCGGTCTTCGTG
>JBEGMB010000079.1:0-5890 GCA_041183245.1 Bacteroidota bacterium | reverse complement strand
CCATATTCCAAATAATCCGCCCTGGCCCAATGAGTTTTCAAGGTAAGATTCAATAGCAAACCGTTCTTGAGGTAATACCGCGCACCGATGCGATGATACATTGGATCTTCCGGACTAAATTTATCGCGCAAATACGCACCCATTCCAAACACAAAATGAAAGCGATCTAAAGGAACTAAATAGGCGGCGTACGCTCCGACTTGTAAAATATCAAACTGCGATTTTGCAATATAAGGCTGATAATCCATAATGGCTTGCTTGGATATTAGATCCAAGGCTAATTCTAGTCCTGCCTTATGTCCAAAAAAATGCTTTCCCGACAGATTCAGCGCATAAACCGGATATCTTCGTCCACCAACAGGCATCATTTGCTTGCCGCTTAAAATTGCGGTAACGCTATAATACCATCGTTTATACGCAAGATTCATTGGGATCCTAGCCTCGCCTTCATAGGGGTCGAATTTCATTTTATCCACTGGAATTATCGTACGTGCATACCCGATAGAAACGAATGGCATGTTAATTCCAAAATTAGGCACCTTCCACGCGGCGTTACTGAAATGTGTAATATCTAAGCCAATATTAAACGCATTCTTTTTGTATTGATACGTACTTTTTATTGCTAAGCACATTAAGCCATTAATTCGTGTAGCAATAGCCACATTGAGCGGATTTTCTATGGGGTCATAGGGTCGATTATTATACCCAAGCCCCATTCCAAATTTAAAATCCATTCGATAATTTCTAAATGAAATCATTGGTAATTCCGTGAAACCATAGACCCCCAAATAATTCCCTAAAACCTCTTGGTTCCCAACCTGCCCATAAAACAAGGTTCCGCCGAATGTAGGATAATTGTACGCACGATGGTATGCTTTATGGCCACGGGAACGAAGCACATAACTTAATTCTCCAGCCCATGCTGGATTTTTTGGCATATGCGCCATTACCCCCCGATGTGCTGCTAAAAAACCTAGTTTTTGTCGGTATTCAATTGCATGCTCGAAATTCGTTTGTGCAATACTTGCCCCTGTTAGTCCAAGAATGAAAAAAAGAAAATTTAATCGCATACGAAACAAAGTTAATAAAGCTAATGATTCAAATCACGCAATCGCGTTACATTTGTACATGGATAAACGACTGCTCGCTTTTGAACGCTTATTGACCATCATGGATGAACTTCGCGAACAATGTCCGTGGGACCAAAAGCAAACCTTTGAAACCCTCAGAAATCTAACGATTGAGGAAACGTACGAATTGGCCGATGCCATTTCTAAGAATGACTTGCAAGAAATCAAAGGGGAAATTGGTGATCTTTTTCTTCACATGGTTTTTTACAGTAAACTCGGTTCGGAAGTGGGTGCTTTTGATGTTACTGATGTACTGAATGGTATTTGTGATAAATTGGTACATCGACACCCTCATATATATGGGGATGTAACGGTTTCTGGCGAGGAAGAAGTTAAAGCAAACTGGGAAAAGCTAAAACTGAAAGAGGGCAAGAAATCTGTACTTTCAGGAGTCCCTTCCTCCCTTCCTGCTTTGGTAAAGGCGACACGTATTCAAGAGAAAGTGAAGGGAATTGGCTTTGAATGGGATAATAAAGAGGACGTTTGGGCAAAAGTAAAAGAAGAACTTGCTGAATTTGAGGCCGAAGTAGCGCTTGGATCCACAAAACAAGAAGAGGAATTCGGTGACCTTTTGTTCTCTCTTGTAAATTATGCACGCTTCATAAACCTATCTCCTGAATCGGCACTTTCCTATACCAACCAAAAGTTCATTACCCGATTTCAGTGGATGGAAGAAGCTATAAGCAGCGAAGGTAAATCCTTATCAGAAATGAACTTGGAAGAGATGGATGTGTATTGGGATCGAGCGAAGATAGCTCTGAGAAAGAAATAGGACATCAAGATATTTGGACATTAGGAATTAAATCGACTTCGAATTGAATACAGGAATTATAGCACTAACCGAACTTTAAATCGAAACAAAATTAGATAAATATCTGTTTCACGGGATTTGAAATCCCGTGAAACAGATCTACTTCAACTTAAAATGCTTATCCGCCTCATCGGCTACATAGTCCCCAATTGCCAATGAAGCCGTAGCGGCAGGTGATGGTGCGTTCAAGACATGAATCGAATTTCCGTGGTACTCAATTCTAAAATCATCTCGGGTATCGCCGTCCTCAGCCAACAATAAAGCCCTCACCCCTGACCTCCCTGGCTTGATATCGTCCATGGTTAAGGAAGGAATCATTCGCTGCAAGGTTTTAAGGAATAATTTCTTAGAAAATGCGCGGCGGTATTCGTTGATTCCGAAAGACATATTCGAGAAAAATAATTTCCATGTTCCCTTGTATGTTAAGGCATCCCACGTATCTCGAAGAGAGAAGTCAGTTTTCCCATAACCTTCGCGTTTAAAGGTAAATACCGCATTGGGACCACATTCAATCTCACCGTCTGTCATGCGAGTAAAATGCACCCCAAGAAAAGGAAAATCGGGATTTGGTGTCGGATAAATCAAGTGTTTTACTTTATGTTTCGCTTGATCGGTAAGTTCATAATAATCTCCGCGAAAACCAACCACTTTCTCCTTTAGCTTTACGCCATCTTTTCGCGCTAAGCGGTCCGCTTGTAATCCGGCACAATACACTGCAAACTTGGATTCAAATTCTCCATTGTTCGTAATAAATACCGTACCATCGGCAATTTTTTGCACCGATTTAACTTCTGTGTTAAGCATCAATTTTGATGCTGGATTAATCGCTAACGCTAACTCTACCATTTTCGCGGTGGCTGCTCTAAAATCAATAATTCCTGTGCAAGCCACATGTAAACCGGCTATACACTCCACATTCGGTTCAATTTCCTTAACTTCTTCCGGAGTTATTTTGCGCAAGCCTTCAATCTCATTTTGTAAGCCCGTTTGGTAGATTTTTTCCAAGTATTGTAGTTCTTTCTCTTCCGTGGCTACCACTACTTTTCCGCAGACATCATGGGGTATTCCGTGTTCCTTAGCGAAGGCAACTAACTCACGGCGCCCCTGAATACAATTTCGTGCCTTTAACGAGCCTGGTTTATAATAAAGTCCGGAGTGAATTACCCCAGAATTATGTCCAGTTTGATGATCTGAAAGTAAATTCTCTTTTTCAAAAAGAACCAATTTCAAGGACGGATTTCTTTTTTGCAGCTTATAAAAGGTTGCTGCTCCAACAATCCCTCCACCTACGATTGCGATGTCAAAACTCATGGCACAAAGGTAGGTAGAAAATAAGTTCGTTCAACGCAGTTGAATTTCACGGCGCCTAGCGAGAATTATTACTTTTGCATTATGAAAACACCCACCATACAGCGTAGCTATATAGCAAAAGACATCGTCTTAAAAACCTTTGAAGATGTAGAAGGATATTTCAACGAACTCTTGACGCGTGAAATAAATGAGTTGAGCAGCTATAAAAAATGGCTTTGTGATGTCAGTGAATTGGAGGCGTTCTTAGAGGAAGACGGTGCATGGAGATACATCAAAATGTCTATTGATACCACAAACCCAACACTTACAGAATCCTACACGTATTTCGTTACCGAGATACAGCCTAAATTGGCACCACTAACCAATGATTTGAATAAAAAAATGATGGCGAGTGAATTCCACAAGGAATTGAGTAATGACCCTGCTTATGCCATCTATTTTCGCTCGGTTGGTGTACAACTCGATTTATTTCGCGAAGAAAACATTGGTATAGAAGCTTATTTGAGTGAAAAGTCTCAAGAATATGGAAGCATAAGTGCTGCGCAAACCATTGAACACGACGGGAAGACCTTAACTATGCAGCAGGCATCCGTTCATTTGAAGAATCAGGATGAAGCCTTGAGGTCGGAGGTATACCACAAAATCGCAGCGCGCAGGCGACAAGACATTGATACCTTGAATGTGCTTTTTACTGATTTAATTCAAAAACGGCATGAATTAGCTGAAAATGCAGGGTTTGATAATTACCGAGATTACATGTTTCAAAACATGGGGCGTTTTGATTATGACAAAGAGGCTTGTTTTGATTTTCACGAAGCAGTTGCGCAGAAGGTGGTTCCATTGGTTAAAGAAATTCAACAGAAGAAACTCCAAAAGCTTGGTAAATCAACCTTTAAACCATGGGATTTAGATGTTGATCCGGATGGAAAAGAACCTTTAAAACCGTTTAACAGCGGGAATGAAATGCTTGAAAAAACGATTGAAATTTTCAATCAGATGGACTCTTACTTTGGAGACTGTTTACGTACGATGAAGGAAATGGGTCACTTGGATTTAGAATCGAAAGAAGGCAAAGCTCCGGGAGGATACAACTATCCCTTGTACGAGATTGGTGTTCCCTTTATATTCATGAATTCTGTAGGATTACATAGGGACTTGGTAACCATGGTGCATGAGGGTGGACATGCCATTCACAGTTTTCTGAACCGTGAATTAACCTTAACTGCATTCAAGAACATCCCTTCAGAAGCTGCTGAATTAGCCTCGATGTCGATGGAATTATTGAGTATGAAGTATTGGGATGCCTTTTATCCGAATTCGGAAGAACTTTTGAGAGCCCGTGAGGAACATCTGGAAGACATTCTTAAGGTATTGCCATGGATTGCCCAAATCGATGCGTTTCAGCATTGGGTCTACACTAACCCAACACATAGCACAGAAGAACGTAGCGCACAATGGCTAACACTTAGTAAGCGCTTTGGTACTGGATTAACGGATTGGACAGGTTTTGAAGATTTACAGGCTCATTCTTGGCAGCGACAATTGCATCTGTATGAGGTGCCGTTTTATTACATTGAATATGGAATTGCTCAACTTGGCGCCATTGGGGTGTGGAAAAACAGCTTAGAAAACGAAGCTTACGCTATTGAACAGTATAAAGCGGGTTTATCGTTGGGCTATACACGGAGTTTACCGAATATCTATGAAGCAGCGGGCGTAACCTTTGATTTGAGTCCAAAACGGATTGGAGAGTTAATGGAATTTGTAGATTCTTATGTAAAGGACTTGGCGTAAGAATAAAAATCTTTATATTTGCCCTCTCAAAAAATGGCGAGATAGCTCACCCACCTGCGCCAGCTTCGGCGGATTTGAGTTAGTTAAAAAGACATAATGGCGAGATAGCTCAGTTGGTTAGAGCGTAGGATTCATAACCCTAAGGTCCCGAGTTCAACTCTCGGTCTCGCTACTAAAGCCCCGACGTTTATTCGGGGCTTTTAATATTTATCACTGTTGTTAGTCAATTATTTCCCGAGCTCTGACGAACTTTTGCTTATTCAAAAGTTATCAGAACAATCAGAGCCTATGAAGCTCACTCGGTTCGCCAAGCCGCTTAAACACGAAATCCAAGCAATATATAATGAATTATTTGGTTTTATAACTATGTTTTACACTTACATTTTATACTCAAAAAAACTCAACGTTTTTTATAAAGGAGAAACAAAAAATATTTCAGATCGATTATATCGCCATAATAGTGGTTATGAAAAATCCACCAAGCTTGGAACACCTTGGATTATTCTATGGCAAGATGTTAAATCAACTAAATCTGAAGCAAAACAGCTCGAACGAAAACTCAAGAACTTATCAATCAAACGAACCCTTCAATTTATATTAAAATATAAAGATGGAGTCCCGAGCTCTGACGAACTTTTGCTTATTCAATAATTATCAGAACTCTGACAAACTCGTTTCGTCAGTGTTCAACTCTCGGTCTCGCTACAACAATATATCTATGTCCATGTAAAAGATTCAGAGTTTTCATTGACACCTTAATATATTGCACCAATTTCCTTGCACCAGAAACTCTGCGATCACTTGAACCAATAATTTCCATGTTTATCAAATACAGATGAAAATC